>JAPLDV010000121.1 GCA_026391235.1 Bacteroidia bacterium
GTGAAGCCAAAGTTATTTAAGGGTCCTGAAAAGGAGTTTCTGCTGGGGGTCAGTGTCACACTGGCCCTGATGCAGCTGGGATTATTGCTCGTCATGCCTTTTCTGGCTGTTTTTGGGGAAGGGCTGGAAGGCAACACTCCTGGATTGGTCGGTTTTTCCATTGGAGTTTTTGGTCTCACCCAGGCATTCCTTCAGATACCTTACGGAAACTGGAGCGACCGGTATGGCCGTAAGAGAATGATACTTATCGGACTATCAATCAATGCTATCGGTTTAATCACAGGTTTTCTGGCGCATAATATCTGGATGCTGGTCATCGCACGGGCAATACAGGGAGCAGGGGCGATCGGTACGGTTCTGTTTGCCTGGATCGGCGACCGGATTGAGCCTGAAAGGCGGAGCCGGGCCATGGCTTATCCGGGGATATTTGTCGGGATAGCCAGTATCCTGTCGTTCATAGTCGGACCCATTTTACACCGGTTTATGACTGTCAATGCTGTTTTTCTGGCAATTTTTATCCTGGTGATCGGCGTAATCATTTATATACAGATCACCTTGCCGGCTCATATTCCAACAAAACGCTCCGGGATTAAAAGAAAAGATGTACTATCCGTATTCAAAAAGCGCAAGGTTTGGGGATACCTAATGGCCGGGGTAATGATGAATTATGTACTGACCTCATTCTTCTTCCTGATTCCCGTTCATCTCGATATTTTGCATAAAACGAACCTGAATTGGCTGATATTCGTTCCAACAACCATAACCGCGCTGGCTTTTCTCCGGATGAGCAGCATCATGGCCGACAAAGGAAAGCTTACCACTGTTCTGGTATCCGGATTTTCGCTTCAGTTAGCCAGCATGGTCGTTCTTCTCCTATTCAACATCACCCTTATTACATTAATAATCAGTGCATTTTTCTTTATGGCGGGATTTATGTCCCTGAATACTACCCTGCCCGCTGCCGTAACTCTGTTGACCGGCAGCGAAATACGCGGAACCGTCACCGGGGTTTACAGTACTTTTCAGAATATCGGATCATTTGTGGGCAGCACGCTCACCGGAATACTTTTTGGAATAGGACATAACATCCCTGTAATTGTTGAAGGGGGATTGCTGATACTCGTGATTGCAGTACTTACGACAACTAAAAGAAAATGATTTCAGTACATCATGAAGATATTGCTCCTCGATAATTACGACAGTTTTACTTACAATCTTGCGCATTACCTTCGGGAGTTGACGGGTAATGAAATCCCGGTCATACAGAACGACCAGATCAGTGTTGATGAAGTGGAAGCTTATGATGCCATCGTACTTTCTCCAGGCCCTGGATTACCGGCCGATGCAGGGATCATGCAAGATGTGATCTGCAAATTTTCACCTACGAAGAAAATTCTCGGTATTTGCCTCGGCATGCAAGCGATCGGTGAGGTTTTCGGAGGAACCCTGCTTAATTTGCCATTCGTTTTTCATGGGGTGGCAACAACCGCAACCATCCTGGCTCCCGATGAGATTTTGTTCAGGGGATTGCCGGAGAAAATTGAGGTGGGCCGGTACCATTCATGGGTGGTAGATGAAAAAAAACTTCCTCTAGGACTTGAAATCACAGCTATAGATGAATTCGGACACATTATGGCTCTCCGCCATAAATATTTTGATGTTCGGGGAGTTCAGTTTCATCCGGAATCGATTCTTACACCTTGTGGCAAGGCAATGGTTCGTAATTGGTTGATGGGATAGAGATTATCGGGTGTCGGGTGTCGGGTATCGGGTATCGGGTATCAGGTGTCGGGTGTCGGGTGTCGGGATCTGCTCTAAGGCCGGCCTGTACACTACTTGAATCTGGAACTTCAAAATTCAAAATTGGTCTTCAAATCTCTAACTTCCAACCTTGGTTTAGAAGCTGAAAAATCCCTTAGGTTGATGGCTATGCCCCCGTGGGGACCCCTACATTCTACTTCAACCACAACCCTTGAAACGTGACGCGTGAAACGTGAAGCGTGATGCGGAAGAAGTGACGAGTGACGAGTGACGAGTGACGAGTGACACACCTAACCCTGAAACTCTGAAACTCTGAAACCCTGAAACCCGATACATCAAACAAAATCAACATTGGCGAAGCTTCGTGCTATTCCCATCTTATATTTAACCGCCGGATAACCGATGATCAGAATCAGGCCTTCCCTGCTTTTATAACGGATTCCGTGATCCTTCCTGAATTTTGCTGCTGCGCTTCCGCTCTGTATAAACGGATGAACACCTCCCAGCATGCAGGTGCCCAGTCCAAGTGATTCGGCAGCCAGCATGGCGTAGGTGGCAACAACGATGGGATCAGCAGGATCAGTATAGGGTGAACCGTAAAAATAGAATGCTGCCGGAGCATCATAGGTAACCAGGTTCTCACCTTTTTCCTTTGCACTGATGAAGGTATCGATCATCTGCTTTACGAAATTCCTGAACATCAGGTCATTCTCCTTTCCCCAGAAAGGCCGGGCCAATGTGAGGAACCATCCGGAAGTCATCCAACGGAGCCCTTTCAGGTAATCGCAAAAATCAAAACTAAATTTTCTGACTTTTTCCGGAGTGTCCATCACGAGCACGTTAACGTCCGACGGAGGTAATCCCATCGGTGCCTGCGATGCCGCTTCAAGGATTTTATGAATCAGCTCCATCTCAACCGGCTTATCCTTAAACTCACGGATACTTCTGCGCCGCTGCAGCAATTTCAGGTAAGGTCCGAAAGATGCGGCCTCTTCTTTTCGGGGTATAGGGAACAGATCAGCCCCGGAAGTAAACCTGCCTTCAATTTTAATTGCGCCATTCGGGCAAATGGCCATGCAGTGGCCGCAGCCAATGCATCCGAAGATGGCATTTTTCGATTTAGTGGCCTTTCCATCCACTACTTCAAGACTGAAATCCTTGCAAACTGATACGCAAAGTCCGCAGCCCCGGCACAACTCAGTATTAAACAGGATTTGCGCTTCCTCAGTGGTACGGGTGGTTGGAATAGCCATAGATTCTATTTTTGTGCAATGATCAGCATTTCAAAGTCTTCGGTGGTGAGAACATCCTCTCGGCTGAATGCCCCGAGCCTGCAGCCGCAAATGGCAATCTCACGAAATCCTAGCGATTTAAGCAATAATCCCGGAACGTCATGACGTCGAAGGTATTGTCGCTTGTTACACATCCTGAAGTGCCGGCGTTGACAAAATCCTTCACCGAATGAAAAAGTGGGAACAGGCCATTAAGCGTGGTGAAAATCAATTTACCTCTGTCATTCAGGGAATTACAGGCATTCTGCAGGATGCGGTAATTCATTTCGTCGGTTTCCATCAGAGGAAATGCCCCTTCGCAGATCATGATGGCCAGATCAAACTCACCATAAAAGTCGAACTCCCGGGCATCAAGCCTGATAAAAGGGATATCCAGGTTCCTTGCAATTGCCACTTTTCTTGCTTTGGCCAGTTGAGCCTCCGAAAGGTCGATTCCGGTAACATAATAACCTCTCGCAGCCAGTTCGATTGTGTGGCGGCCTGTTCCGCAGCCGATATCCAGGATCTTTAACGATTTATTGAATCCGGCTTCTTTCTCAATGAAATCGACTTCGCCGATCGTACCCCGGGTATATTCCTCGCGGTCATATCCGTCTGCGAAATCCTCGAATAATTCCTCGTACCATTGTTTCATATCTTATGATTTAATGGGCGACCGCGGGTTAACGGGCGACCGCGGGTTAACGGACGACCGCGGGTCGCCCCTACTTGTTTTTACGATATTTCAATCTTTCGTCTTTGGTCATTTTTTCGGTGGCATACTGGATGATCAGGCGTGGTGCCGTGTTCTTGTGTTTCAGCAGGAATGCCTCCGTAATTTGGCGGTTTTTTTTCCAGGCTTCACGCAGGAACCAGCCGGCACCCTGGTGAACTTCCCGTTCGGGATCGGTCATCAGGGGCTCGATAAAATTAAACAAAGTATTAAAATCCTCTGTGGTTTTCAGGGATTTGATCAGCGTTACCGGCACGCACCGCCGCTGAAATTTAAATTCTGATGTCAGCCAGGGCCGGAAATCTTCAATAACAACCACCTTTTGTTTAACCAAATCAGGCAGAATCCACATGCCCAGGATATCCGCATGCGCCCAATTCCGGATTCCAAAAGCAAACCAGCTTTCAAGGGCTTTAAAAACATCACTGGTATATTGCTTTTTGCAACCGTTAAGCATCATGACTGCAAATCCGGTTTCTTCATACTTCTCCGACTTAACCAGCTCTGGAGAAGCCTCGAGTACCAGTGAAATTGTAATTGACTTGTCCTGAAGTAAGTCTTTTACCTTTGCCTCCACCTGGCCATTGGCCAGTCCGTAGGCGTTAAAACCACCTTTGAAATAGCGGCTGTACTTGATGACATTGGCCTCATCCGCATTTGCCAGGCAAAAGGTGCGGATTTCACTGATCAACTCCTGGGAATTCATAGGATTCTGCTTTAAAAGTACCTCATTAACAAAGATATGAAATTACTATGCAATATTTTAACCATTATTTCATACCTTTAGTACTCTGATAACCAACAGGTGTGTTATAAAGTAAAAAAGTAAAATGAATTAAACTTTAAAGACATGAAATCACTTAGGATTATTCTTGTCTCATGCATGATTGCCTGCATTTTCGCGAGCTGCAAAAAAGAGAATGTTGCTCCGGCCCTTCCTCCGGAAGGATCCATGGTCATGAAATTCGACGGGTTTTGGAGTGGAACTCCCAAATCGGTCAGTGTTCCCAAAAGCAATTTCCTGTATGCCTCCCTTAATGTTTCCTGGTGGAACCTGGTGCTGACTGTTCAGCTGTCAATTCCTGTGGCAACATTTATCGAATCGTTTAATCACCAACCCGTCTGGGATGGGGGGTTGGATGTATGGATCTGGTCCTACCAGGTACCGGTCGGCAGCGATATATTTACGGCTGAATTGCATGGAAAAGACAACGGGGATGAAGTAAACTGGAATATGTATATTTCCAAAACAGGCGGATTTACTGACTTTTTATGGTATTCCGGCGTCTCTCGGAAAGACAATACATCAGGGACATGGTATTTGAACAAAGCACCTGAAAATCCAACCGATTATTTGCAGATCGACTGGAATAACAACTCTGACGAGACTGCCGATATCCGTTATCAGAATGTCATTCCGGGTGCAAACGAGAATGGCTCCTACATCAAGTACGGCATTGTGGGTGACCTGCCTCTCAATTCCTACTATGACATCTTCGGTCATACGGATAGCAGGCTGATCAACATCAAATGGAATTCAACTTCTCATGCCGGCCGGGTGATGGACCAGAAGTATTTTACGGATTCAAATTGGCATTGCTGGGATGAATTGTTTATTAACACGAATTGCCAATAGGAGTAAAAATTTCGAGATTCGAAGACCAATTTTGAATTTTGAAGTGCAAGATTCAGGTAATCGGAAGATCTGTCAGTGAGCAACCTGATACCCGATACCTGAAACCCGATACCCGATACCTATTTGAGATAATCCCTCACCACTTGCTGAATTCCCTTTTTAACCCGGACCCAGGTCTGCTTTTTAAAACTCACCGGTTCCTCACTCTCATCTGCATCAACAAAATAGGTAATAGCATTGGGAATGCTGATTGCCAGCATCTGGGTGGGATATTTTTGCTTGTGCCAATCCATGATTTGTTGCAGGGAATAATGCTGCAGCAACTCAAACAGATCCCAGAAGTCCTTTTTCTTTCCCCTGCCCAGGATGGCTTGAATTTTCATGGCGCCAATATCAGGGCAGCTGTACATTCTGATGTTATCCTCAACTTCAATTGCAGCAATAGGTAAATGAGGAAAGTAAACGATATCCACCTTGACTTTTTGTATGTTACAGAAAATCCCCAACTGCTTATGGCCGCCTTCATAAACAAAAGATCCTCCAAATGTCTCCACTAACTCGTTTTCGATCGGCACATGGTCGAATTTCTTATGAAAGACCAAATCCAGATGGATGGAACTGCGGTGACCATATCGAAGAGACATGGCCGTTCCACCTACCAGAGAAAAAAATTCAAGCGATGGCATTGCCATCAGCTTTTTCAGTAAGGACAGAGTCCCGGGTTCAACTGTCTCAGTATGTAACATCTGAATTCCTTTAATGGTTTATTGATTACCGCGCTGGCTAGATGTATGCGGTGTTCCGGTAAAAACTTTGCATTCAATAATGCCTGTGTCACCTTTTCATCGCCGTAGTACCTGCGGCACTGGCGGATATCCTCCACATCACCGCGCTCAAACACCCGTTCAATTACGAAATTAGCCCTGAGATCATAGTCTAATTTCTCAAAATTGACATCCCAAAAGATGCGCTTGTCAAAAACCGGTTTCATTTTTTCAGACATACCACGAAGATAAGCCATTTTCTATATTTGTCTATCGAAACAAAATGGATTATGGGCTGTAAAAATCGGTCTAAAAAACGCGGCATGCACTTCGCTTTTACCAGTTACCTCACCTGAGCACATGTACCGTTCGGTAAAAGCATTCATAAAGGCCGGTTTTACCGATGTAGGCGGGTTGTCGGCTTTCGATAAGCCCATAGAACCGGGAAAGGCCATGGATAAGGAAAACACGAAAGATATCCGGGTAAAAAGCCTGTCGTTGCGATATAATATCTGGAGTTATCTGCATTATGAGCTGATTGTGATAAGGGAATATTTCGCCGTAGCTTATTACAAGTTGAAAGGGTGGATCTGAATGGAATGAAGCAAAGTGATGCTCCTGACCAGGATAATCCACAAATCAGGATCGTTTAGTTGGCCTTCTCAAGAAATAGAACGCGGATGACGCGGATGCTCCGCAGCGCTGATTTTCGCGTATTTTTAAAGATTCGTGAAAATCAGCGTTCCTTTAGGATCCGCGTCATCCGGGCTCTATTCTTACTTTGTTGAATGCCGGAAATTAGTAATTTTAAGGTATGAAAGTCGCTTCCATTATAATGCCCGTTGTTATGACTATTCTGTGGACGAATTCGGAAATCGTCCAGGCTCAGGTCATTGATACTTTCCTGTTAAAATATGCAGCATCAAAAAATGATACCATCTTGTATAAAAGGATCATCCGATTTGACGAGAGGAAAAAGTCATACTATGTCAGGGACTATTATCCAACCGGGCAGATTCAGATGGAGGCTCACTACAGTTCCTTCGATAAGAACATCAAGGAGGGTTGGCAGTGCAACTACCATTCCAATACCAAGCAGAGCTTTTATCAAGAATGGTATGAGAATGGACAACTGAAGTTTTCGGGCAGGTTTAAGAACGGACGTGCCACCGGTCGTTGTCAGTGGTGGTACGGGAATGGCCAGAGGGAGGCTGATGAAGGACGGTTGAACGGGCAACTGCATGGCCGGGTCAGATACTGGACTGAGCAGGGCGATCCGGAGCTTGATTTAAAATTTAAGCACGGCGTTAATCAGAATCCGAAAAAAGTGTCTTACCCGTATTTACCTTACCTTCCGAAGGACTATAATACAGATACTTTAAAGAGATGGCCGCTGATCATCTATTTACACGGGGGTTCACAGAGGGGAACAAATTTAAAAAAGCTGTATGATTCCGGTATCCCGGATCAGATCTACCGGGGCCGTGAGTTTCCGTTTATCATCATTTCGCCCCTCTGCCCACTGCATTTACGGTGGTCGACCGATGACTGGTTCGAGAACTTTTTCAATGAAATAACCTGTAAGTACCGGATCGATACCACCCGGATTTATCTTACCGGGCTCAGTTTAGGAGGAAATGGCACCTGGTATATCGCTGAAAAATACCCGGAAAAATTTGCCGCGATTGCCCCCATCAGCGGATTTACAAGTGAGACCGATTATATCGGCAAGAATATTAACAAGTTGTTCGAAATGCCCATCTGGGCCTTTCACGGGAGAACCGATGATGTGGTTCCGTTTGAGGAAACGGAACGGATTGTAAAAATACTGGAAGGGAACAATAAGGATCTGAAATTTACCGCTGAGCCGGCAGTTGGCCATTGGATGCACTGGATCGTTTATCCCGGAGATGAGTTATATGAATGGTTTCTGACAAAGCACCTATAATGGGAAAACGCTCAAAAAACCCTATCTCCACCTGCTCTGATCTCTGCCAGGTCAACCGACAACTGATAACCGAAAACTGATAACTGCTCTAGCACACCGCTGTACCTGAATCAGAATAAGCCTTTCAGAAAGCTGTGCTGAATATTTCATCACCTGTTGAATTTATTTACATACACACTATTAACTTGATATCTTGAGCCTTAAGCCTTGTTTCTTTATTTTGTGTATATTATTTCAACACTTCGGGTGTGATCCTTTTCATCAATGGTTTTTCTATCTATTTGATATTCTTCTATTTACATATTATTTTCTGCTTTGGCAGGGTAATTGAATACCAATATGGTGAATAGAAAACAGAAATTGTGAATTCAAATTTTAAGGCCATGAAAAAAATATTGTTATTACTCATCGGTGCAGCACTGCTGCTTCAATGCCATGCCGGCATTATCCCTAAAATAGCCGGGGATTCCCAAAAAAACCCGCCCGGTACAGGCTCATTAACCATTACAAGCACCCCGGATCTGTATAATATGGTATCCAAATGGAGCAGCGAATACACCGCTATCAATCCGAAATTGAAGATCAAGGTTATAAACTTCGCGGATCTCAAGGCGGGCGCTTCATGGGATTCCGGTTCAGATCTGGCCTTTGGATCCAATGATTCCAATAATGCTTTCAGCGAAGGTTCACAGTGGAAAATGGTGATTGGCCGCGATGCCATCGTACCAATTATCAATTCCGGAAATCCTTTTCTGAATGAAATATTTCGCCAGGGAATCTCGGCAGAAGAGTTCAGAAGGCTTTTTGAGAATCCGGAAGCTCATACCTGGGCAACTTTGCTGGAAGGCGGACAAAATACCCCAGTCAATATCTATATGATTGATGATGAACCCATCAAATCTTCTATCGCCAACTTTCTGAACCTCAAACCTGCTTCGATCAATGGAATTAAAGTAGCCGGCGGACCGGAAATGATCGCTGCTATTCAAAAGGATCCTAACGCAGTGGGTTTTTGCAAACTGGTTGATATTACCGATCCTTCAGGACAGATCCTGGTCAGTCAGATCAGCTTATTGCCAATCGACAAGAATTCAAACGGCAAAATGGACTATATTGAGAAAATATATGATAATGCAGCAGATTTATCGAGAGGAATCTGGATCGGAAAATATCCGAATGCCCTGTGCAGAAACTTTTATGCTTATGCCCCTGTTAAACCGGTCAATGATAATGAAATAACTTTTCTGAAATATGTCCTTACTGCCGGACAAGAATATCTCAGACTGGGTGGCTTTAATGGTCTCACGAATACCGAAAGGCTGTCTAAAATCGACCGGTTGCCATCTAATTTCCTCAAGGTTCAGGCAGGCACCGGAATAAATATCACCCAGCTGATTATTACTCTTATTGCAGGAATCATCTTTATTCTTGCCATAGTATCCTTCTTAATCCGGAATAAGAAGTTATTTAGCCCGGTCGTGAAGGAAAGCGATCCCCGCTATTTGCAAGTAATTAACGAAAGTAATCTCATCGTACCAAAGGGTCTTTATTTCGACAAAACGCATACCTGGGCCTTTATGGAAAAAGACGGTACGGTAAAAGTGGGTATCGATGATTTTCTCCAGCACGTAACAGGGGCGATAACCAGTATAAAAATGAAAAAACCTGGTGAAAAGATAAAAAAGGGTGAGCATATTCTCACAATTGTTCAAAATGGCAAACGCTTGAATATCTGCGCTCCGCTCTCAGGAATTATTCAAAAATTACCGACAGACCACTGGAGAGCTTTGGACCTGAGGTTTGGGAAGATTTTCAGACAAACTTTATCGATACTTCAAAATAACCAAAACAATAAATCATGGGACTTGATCGGATAACACTTTCCGACTGGAAGATAGACAAGGCACAGACTGATATATTGAAAAATTCAACACTTGTGATCATTAATCCTTAAATTTACCAGCGCAGCCCTGAATAAAGGAACAGACATGTTCAATAAAGTCAAATCAGATAGCATAATCGGAAGTCCGTCGCTCAGAAAGAGATACATTCAGTTCCGATCATCTATTTACAGTCGCGTTGTCCTTATAATCGGTATATTGTCAATCTTTCTTCTGGTATCTAACAATCTTATTTTCAGATCGGTCAATGACGGTTACATCAATACCGTCATCCATCAGAATGGCAGCAATATCGGGTCGATCGTTGAAGGTGCCCTCTACCATTCCATGCTTGAAAATAACCGGAGTGCTCTTCAGAATACGCTCGATGTGATCAATACCATGCCGGGAATTGACGATGTGAACATGTATGATAATCAGGACAACCTCGCCTATTCATCCTTTTCGGAGAATAAAGTAGGCCATATCGATCCTAATTGTAAAGGTTGCCATACTGATATACGTACCATGTTTCCACAAAAGGAAAAGTCGTACCGGATAATCGACAGTCATAGCGAGTGCCTCATGAGTCAGACTGATAAAAGCTCACGTCACCTGCTGATACGCTCGCCGATCCTGAATGAGCCCTCATGCTTCAATACCACTGCCTGTCACGCCCACAATGCCACCGAGGAGGTTCTGGGCTCCCTGTTCATTAAAATGCCGCTGACGGATGTGGATGCAGCAGTACAACGCTCATCGAGGGAGTTTTTCATACTGGAAGCACTGATCACCCTGTTCCTGGCCTCATTCCTGCTGTTTTTTACCCGGAAAAAAATTAAAAATCCTCTAAACGCCATCATTAAAGCCAGCGAAGCTGTTGCCACAGGCGATCATACCGCGCGGCTGGAGGTCAGTCCGAACCAGTTGGATGATATCCGTATGCTCTCCTTTGCATTCAACCACATGCTGGATAATTTGCAGAAGGCCACTACCGAACTGCAGAACTGGTCGAAACAGCTGGAATACAAGGTCCAGAAAAAATCGGAAGAATTGGGAGAAGTACAGAACGAACTTATTAATATTGAGCGCATTGCTTCCCTGGGGAAATTGTCTTCCTCTGTAGCCCATGAAATCAATAATCCCCTGTCCGGCATCCTGATTTACACCAAACTGGTTCACAAGAAATTAATTAACGAAAATATCGATCCCGCGAAAAAGGAC
>JAPLDV010000654.1 GCA_026391235.1 Bacteroidia bacterium
GCTTAAAATATGTGCAACCAACCGCCATAAAGGAATGAATATTGTACTGCGTACAAACCTTACCGGAAATTTTTCTGATTCATTCCTTGTTGCCATTGCATCAGCATTTGATCAGGTTGTTGTAAGTGTGGATGGCAATGAAGCAAGCCATAATGCACGGCGCGGGGAAGGCACATACAAAACCTTAATTGAAAATATTGAACGCTATAAAAATAGTGTGAAAAACCAGACCGGAGCAGGAGAATTATCTCTTGCCTGTGTCATGAATAGTCATGATATTAATAGCGAAGCTGGGCAAAGTGTACGAATTTTAGCAAACCGTCTGAAAATTAAAAGAATCCGGTTTCGTCCATTACTACCCTTAGGACGTGCTGCCAATATGGATGAGCAGCTCAAGTACGAGGGCGTGCATCATTATTTATCGGCCCAGGAATTACTGGAAAATGATTTCAAACCTCTAACATCTTGTGGTATGGGTCAAAACCTGTATCTTGAACCTGATGGTGATTCATTTCCCTGCTATGCCTGGCACAAGCCACATACTCTGCTTGGCAATATTGAACATCTTGGTTTATCTCATATACTCGCTTCTGAGGCGTTTCAAAGTCTTTCAAAATGTAATGTGGATACAATTGATAAGTGTAAATTATGTGAATACCGATATTTATGTGGTGGGGCCTGTCGTGCATGGGGCAATGAGGAAAATCAGAAAAAATTAAATGCTGCACCACCTCGCTGTGATCATCTCCGTTTAAGGGCCGAAAATCTCAGTCGGGCCGCAAGAGCATACCTAACGGAATAAGCTGTAGGTATGAGAACACAATATTATTCATATCCATCCACCAATTATTTTTCATTATTAATTCTTCATTACTCACAACCACCACCAAATTTTTTAACATGCCTTGACATTTATAAATGAATATTATAATTTACGGGATGGTTGAGAGTCTATGAACTAACTTTTTGGTTGTGTATAAACAGGACTAATATATTGAATTATGAATGAAATTATTTATTCTGCTCTTAATCTAAATAATGGATTTGCTGAGGTGCGATGTCGCATTTGTCCAATATCCCAAGATGCTGTCTCCATATCAGCACATGGCGATCTGCTCTTCTTCGTTGACGTTGCTAATTGTCCGACTTTACTCGATTGGAGGAGTGGAAAACAAATCGTTGGTCACAAACTTGATATCGAATTCAAATATGAAAAAAGTAAGATAGCTCTTTCTGATCATTGTTCTTATTGTGTCATTTGCATAAATAATTACGCTGAGGCTCACGATGGTAGCAGATACTTCAATTCGTATTACCTCGCATTTGATAGGAATCTTAAACTCATACATCGTTCCAAAGATTATTATGTTGAGCTCTTACCAGTCATCGTTTTGGAGAACGGTACTGTTTTATTTAAAAATGGTATTTTAGTAGACTTGACAGGTCATATTTTAACAGATCCCGATACTCTTTCTTATTATATAGATTATTCTGCTTCTCTAAATGGTCAGTATCTTATCGAAACAAAGACACACCATGACTCTCGAACTCATGACATCAATGTTATTGCCACAAATAGTCTTAAATCTGGATTAACTTTTAAAAGGTCTAATCAGATTCGAGTTTATGGAACAAATTCTCTTGCACTTATTGATAACACTGGTACCAAGGTTGCTATCAGGATGTTCAATAACAAAAAAGGAATCACAGGGCTTTATTTTTATGTAAAACAGCGATTCTTCTGTATTAGTCGAATGCGCTTTTTCAAAGGATTTAACTTAGACGACTTTTCTTCTTATGGTCCTCTTTCATTCGGGACAAATGGGCGTATAATTATTCAACAGTATAGTTGCGGAATACCAGACGACCAATCTCACTTTATTTCCTATGGAGGAAATCAACAACAGCTAAAACATGTTGATAAGAAAGACGATGGGTTCTATAATATATACATTTTTAATGAATTTGGGGAGAGGTTGCTTCTGGGAGCAAGTCGTCACTACTTCTCTATAGTTGAATATAACAGCGAGAATTTATTGTTATTAACTCCGGCAATGGCTTTTAGCACCAATGAATGATTTTTTAACAGATATAATTATCAGAATTGCAAAATCTAAACAAGCAATTCAAATCGACGGCATCTTAGATGATGGCTTATTGAGAAGCACTAAATTTATTAAGATAAATAAAATAACAGGATGAAAGGTTTTTAAAGTAGATGTGATAAGTAATTGATTAAGAATGCCCTGAGCATTTATTGAAAAGGCTATACATCGACAATAATCAAAAATTTTATTTGCCAGGTTTATGGGGAAAGTAATAAAACGGCAACTGATCGCAGTTTTCTGCAACGCAGTTCGGCTTCGTTAACAAGAAAGTTGTAAACAGAAACAGTATCGCTTTGAGACAAGGCGGGGAAACCCGTACACCAGACAGCTATAAAAGGTCGGCACCTAGGGTGCCTTTTCTGTCCTTTTTCGCCCTCCCTCCATTCCGTAGATTTCGGAATGATCTACTTTTTTACCCCCTATAGCTTCAAATTCAAACTGCTGGAGGCGATTGATAGCTGCATGAGACTGCTTAACCCGGACGACTGGGCAGTTATCATGGATGGCGATACGATGTTCCTGCAGCCGGATTTCGGGCACCAGATGCAGCTCCATATCGATATACATCCGGAGGCAGGACTCTTTACCTGCTATGCATCCAGGTGCCACTATTCCATTCAGGTGCCCGCCGGTGTGGATATGAACAAGGATTCTATCCGGTACCACAAACTCATCGCATCATTGCAGCAGGATTTGCATGCTGGCGAAACTGTGGAGATCAACCGCCGTATAGCCGGGCACCTGATGGTGATCCGTAAATCAACCTGGGATACGATTCTGCCGGTGGTTCGGGTAACCGCATCCGATAAACACATACTGGGCGTGGATACCAAGATTTGCAAAGCAGTATTGAAAGCCGGGATGAGAATCTTGCTTATGCAAGACATCTATATTCTCCATTATTGCCGGCTGGCGGAAGGATTTGAATACACTAAACACTTAGAACCATGCACAAAGCAGTAAAATCATTTATTCAGGATATCAAAGCCAACTACCCGGAATTTTTCCGGAATGTAAGAGTGCTCGATTGCGGCAGCCTCGATATTAATGGCTCCAACCGCCAATCCTTCGAGGATTCCGCTTACACCGGTATCGATATTGTAAATGGCCCAAACGTTGATGTGGTGACCCATGTGCATGATTTCAAGCCTCCGGCACTGTTCGATGTGGTTATCTCCACCGAAATGCTGGAACATGACGAGAACGCTCAGGAAAGTCTGGGCAAAATGTTCAAATTCCTGAAACCAGGCGGACTGATGATTATTACGGCTGCCGGATTCGGACGTGGGGAACATGGAACCGCTGGCCACCACCCGAAGGATAGCCCCTTAACTCATGGATACTATTTCAACGTGGATCCATGCCTGTTCTTTGAATCATTGCCCATGAAGGCATTCCAATCCTGGGCGATATCCCAGCTTGATACGGATATTCGGTTCTTTGGCAGAAAACGCTTGTCATGAAACCAATCGATATTGTGTATGTACTGGGAACCGGATCCAGCTGGTCCGACAACGAGATCCGGTTTTCGCTCCGGTCGGTTTTTAAGAACCTGACTAACATCGGGCAGATTTTTATCGTTGGCGAAAAGCCGGCTGGGTTGAAGGGATTCATTCACATCGACCATCCGGATGAGTTTTCCTCCGTTAATGCCGATGGGAACATCATCCGGAAGGTTCTCCGGGCATGCAAGGACCCGCGGGTATCCGAGAAATTTCTGTTTATTAATGATGACCACATCATCATGAAACCGCTCCGGACCGATCGCATCCCATCGTTCCACAAAGGCCAACTGCGCTCCTTTGAGCACCGGTATTTCAGCGTGAACGATTGG
>JAPLDV010000733.1 GCA_026391235.1 Bacteroidia bacterium
ATTGTGGCTGTTGCAATATGGATACAATCGTCAAAGCTCGTTTGTCCGACGACTTTTTCCTTAATATATTCCAATGCTAAATCAATGGATTCCTGAGTTACTAATACCAGCTCAAAATCGACCTTTAGATTCCTCAACAATGTTTTTACATTTTCTGGTGCTTTTGACAATTCTTTTTCAGTCAGGTCCGAGATCACTAAAAGATAATCACCCTTTAACAATTCTTTGAAAAGCAACATTGTATCACCCGAGAATTCATCATCAAAATATCCTCCAATGACCGACGTATCACAATATATTTTCAATTTCCTCATCTGGCTCCTTCCATCTCTCAAAATTAGTGAAATAATTGATCGGGATACCCGGCAAACCACAGATTCCATTCTATCTTCACACTTCCTGAACACTTCCCATAAATCGTATCTTTACTTTTGATCCTTTGAAAAGAGAGATGCAGCTATGAAAACGCTCGGATATCCATTCAAAACCCTGTTTTTCATTGCGTTGTACCTGGTTTGTATAGCCGCCGGGGCAATGGCGCAGCAAACGGCCGGGCAGCGGTTTGAAAAGGCGCTATATCTCGAGGAAGTGAACGGAAAGCTCCAGCAGGCCATCGACCAGTACCAGCTGATCCTGAAGGAATATCCAGCCAACCGGGAGATCATCGCCAAAACGCAGCTCCACCTGGGGATCTGTTACGAGAAGCTGGGATTGAATCAGGCCCGCGAAAACTATCAGGCGGTGATCAACCAGTTCCCCGAACAGCTGAGCGAAGTTAATATTGCTAAAGAAAGACTATTTAGGCTCGATAGTTTTACCTCGGGAACAACCCTGAAAGCAGAACAAACTTTCAGGCAGGCGGGTGAATTATTCAGGGAATTGAAATATGAATCCGCCGCTGCAGAATATGAAAAAGTGATCCAATTGGTCCCCAAATCACGGCTGGCAGAGGAAGCCCAACTTTGGATCGGGCAGTGTTTTTTCAAGGGAAAGAAATACGACCAGGCAGTTATATCGTTTAACGCCATCATCCGGGAATTCCCCCAAAGCACAATAGTTCCGGTAGCTGAGCTGATGATCAGCCAGGCAAAGCTGTCCATGGCCGATGAACCCAAAAAGAGTACCGTCATTACCCTGGACAACAAGACTATACTGGATACCGCAACTGGGATCCGGTATACCAAAATCAATACATGGACCGGCAAATATGATGTAATTAAATCGGCGGCTTCGATAACCGATATAGCCCCGAACCGCAAATTCTTACTGGCTGACAATAAGGTGATACCGTTTGATAATGGTGAGCCATTCGACCTTATTGATTCCCTATCGTCAGTTTGGACAAACAGCATCAGGTTATCGCTGGATGCGACCCGGATCGCATTTTTTACGGAAAATGCATTATCGGTTATTCCAGTTTCTCCGGAAACCGGACACCCGGTCGGACCCACTGAAAAGCTGAAAGAAAATCCCTTAATATCATACTATAATTCCAGGTTAAATTGGTCACCTGATGGAACGAATCTTGTATTTTCATTAATCAAAGAGACATATTGGGGAAACCTATGGACCCTTTCCACCGAAGATGCTTCATTCAAGCAGGTTACGCAATTGCACGGCTCAGTATACTATCCCGTTTTCTCAAAGGATGGATTGAACATCCTCTATACATACTGGCCCGATGCTGAAGGTGACTTTTCAATCTGGATGAGCTCTTTAATTAATGGAAAGTCCGAAACAATCCCGGATTCATGTCTGGTAAACCGGGGTGGCCGGTTTATTTTATCTCCTGATAACCATTGGATCCTGTATAATCAAACATACAGAAACAAGTATCTCTTCAGTTTGGATGATCATCAGAAACTGGAATTGCGGACACCTGAAGAAGTCGGGGATTTCGTGTCCTGGGCAGATGAAGGCAACAAAGTCTTTTTTTACCGTACATCCTTTGAAGCTCAAAATCTGATTAAAGTTGCCTCTGTTTATGGCGGGCCCGTTTTTGAATGCGGAGGACAAACCGGTCAGTATCACCTCGGCTGGTTTCCTGACAGCAAAGGCCTGATTGTCCTGACGAAAGAAGAAGATGGCAAACGGTCTTTACAAATGATCAGCCTGGCTGATCTGGATTCAAAAACCATCATGGGGATAGGGAATCCTGGTGACTTTCCTTTATTATCGCCTGATTGTTCCAGAATTTTAGCGGGATTAAGTTTTCCGGGAAAACCCAGAGATTTATCTGTATTGCCATTTTCATTAAAAGATGGAAAAGTAACCGGTAAACCCATCTTAATTTTCAAGGGATTTAATGGCTTTGCTCCTGATTGTGATTGGTCGCCGGATGGGAAAAAAATCGCCGTCTGCCATGGCGGGGAAGTCTGGATTTGCGATGCTGAAGGAGGAACCCCACTCCAGTTGACAAGAACACCGGAAGAGGAGAAATTTCCAAAATGGTCCCCTGACGGGAAGAATATTACAGTTTATTTCTGGTCAGCAAAAGCAAATAAAAGTCGGACTATCAGGGCATCCGACGGCGAGATTATCCGGAATTTGGAACAAAACTTTATCTGGACGCCTACTGATGGGACAGAAACCGCAATAGCTTCTTCGAATGGCCAATTGCTTTCAGTTTCCCTGGCAACGGGATTGACCCGTATTATTGCCAATAGTAACGAGATCTGCCAAAACATAATAGACCTGAAATGTTCACCGGACGGCAAATGGATTGCGATAAATGGATTCGATACGACCGGAATAGTTATCGATCGTCATATTTACCTGATTAGTGTTGCCGACGGGAAGGTTACGAAGGTTGCCACCGATGAAACAGAAATCAAATATTTCATGGCATGGTCGCCAGACAGCAAGTGGATAACTTTCTCTTCTCAAGGGCCTAAAAAGACTCGCCTGGAGGGTATTTTATGGGAAGCAGACCTGACTGATTTCATGAATAAAATAAAGCCAGGTAAATAAACCGGCCGGACCACGGATTTTAAACAAAGCTGACAGACTTTCCACCATATCTCCACACTTCCTGAACAATTGCAGGTATCGGTATCTGTAATTTTGATTGTAATTATCAAGGCAATCATGTTCATGCACCGAATGATACGGATTTTGACGATATTGTCGGTATCCGTTTGTCTGGCCCAGGGGCAAAATCAAAAAAAACTAACGGATGCTGATTATACATCTTACCCTCATTGGATAAAGATGATGCAGGATCCTCAGGGCAATTTCATCGAAACTCAAAAAGCATTTAACCTTTACTGGAAGAACCGGGAGACTCCGAAAGGGGAATCCGCGTATTCCTTATTTAAGCGATGGGAGTATCTGTGGCAGAACCGGGTCAATCCGGATGGTACATTCCCCGAGCCGGACCAGGTGTACAAGGAATATAACAAGTTCATTACCAGCCACCCTCATGATGGCAAGCTGAAAACAGGAACCGCTGCATGGCGTGAATTGGGTCCAAAATCCCGCATCAAAGATACCATCGGTTGGGGTATGGGCAGGGTAAACGCCATCACTTTTCATCCCACTGATACTGCGACAATCTATGTCGGAGCCCCCACTGGCGGTCTCTGGGCCACTCACGACGGAGGTCAAAATTGGACTACTCATACAGATAATCAACCCGTTATGGGTGTTTCAGCCATCCTGGTTGATCCTATAAATCCTGATGTCATTCTGATCGGCACCGGCGACAGGGATAATGGCAATTCGCCAGGAGGTATGGGGGTGTTTCGCAGTATTGACGGAGGTCTAAGCTGGGCACCATTTAACAAGGGGATGGGAAATGTGACGGTTGGGATGCTTGCCCGGTCGGTGACCAATCCAAAGATCATCCTGGCTGCAGCAAATGGCGGAATATTTAAAACAGTTGATGGAGGTGAAAATTGGGTTAAGACGTCACCTCATCATGCGAATTTCACCGATATCAGGTTGAATCCCGGAAATCCGTCCATCGCTTATGCTGCATCAGAGAAGGGATTTTACCGGTCGGAAAATGCGGGGGGTACCTGGTCCCTTGTTCCAGCCAGCAGTGGGTACCTTTCTGGTGACAGAATGGTGATTGGGGTAACCCCGGCAAATGATAGCCTGGTGTATCTGATCAGTGGGCAAGCTTATCCCGCAGCGTTTCTGGGCTGCTTCCGGTCATTTGATTTTGGCCGTTCCTTTACCATTCAATCATCTTCGCCAAATATTCTGGAAAATCAAATTAACTATAACTTATGCATCCAGGTTGATCCAAATAATCCACAGATACTTTTTGTGGGAGGGATATGGCTTTGGAAATCCACTGATGGCGGGAAAAACTGGCAAGACGGGGCGATTTCGAGGCTTTTCCATGTTGACCAGCACGTTTTGGCCATTAACCCCATAAATAATCGCTGGTATGATGGAAACGACGGCGGAATCTATTACGCCGATAATAGCGGAATCTCCTGGGAAAATCTTAGTAAAGGCCTGGGAATTGGACAGATATACAAAATTGGAGTTTGTGCAAGTGAGCCCGGGATGATCCTGGCCGGGTTTCAGGATAATGGTACCGCCGGTTGGAATGGTAATGACTGGACCACCATTGGCGGAGGAGACGGAACGGAATGTGCGGTGGACAAGGATGATCCAAGATATAGTTATGTCTCGAATATAGAAACGCGTTCAATATTCCGATTGTTCAAAAACGGCCAAATTCGCAGGATAGCCGGGCCGAATATAAATGGTATCACCGAAGACGGAGCCTGGATTACTCCATTTCTTTTGTGTGAGGGTGACGGAAACTCGATGGTTGTTGGGTACCAGAATATTTGGATCAGCAGGGATGTCAGGTCCCAGGGAAACATTCAATGGAGAAAAATATCCGATAACCTTCCGGGCAGCGAGGCGCAGTTTGATGTTTTGGAGCAATCTCCGGCAGATGCGAATGTCCTGTATGCTACCCGTCGGAACGGGAAATTATTCCGGACAGACAATCTTCTGGATGAACAGGTTAATTGGTCTCTTTTGCCTAACGCTCTTTTCGTAACCGGATATCAGCCGTATATGGATGTTGAATGCCATCCGTATAATGCCAATACTGTTTATCTGGTTAACAATAAGAAAGTTTATAAATCCAATAATAAAGGATTGACCTTGCACGATATTACCGGTTCGCTTCCCAATATTCCTTTGAACAGCATTGTTTATGATAAGAGCAGCAATGATGGGCTTTACGTGGGAAGCGATGCCGGCGTCTACTACAAGGATGCCGGTATGACGGACTGGATCCTGTATGGAAAGTCATTGCCGGTTTCGGTAAAGGTAACAGAACTGGAGATTTATAATGATCCTGTCAATCGATCGGGATCACGGCTCCGCGCTTCCACTTATGGCCGCGGGTTGTGGGAGGACGGGCTGGCCGAAACGAGTCCAGAACCTCCGGAACAACTAAAAGCTTTTATTTCTAATGCATCAGTGAAATTGACCTGGAATCCACCATTTTATAAACAAGATGTCAGGGGTTACCGGGTATACCGGAACGGAAATCCTTTAGCCGATATAAATTCCTTAACCTTTACCAATCAAACGATTGAGAACGATGTAACTTACTTTTATAAAATCACGGCATTGTATCAGGGCGACGTTGAGTCAGGGTTCCGATCGACGGCTGGAATTATGGCACTGCTGAACAATTGGGGATCAATGGCAGGGAGGGGCATTTTTTCGGGATCAGCAGTACCTCAGTGGTTGCCGGAAGCCAAGTGTCCGATTGCCTCCGGACCCCTGAAATCAACTTAAGCCCCTACCACGGAAAAACTGTAACCCTGAATTTTGCCTATACCATGCGAAAAGTTCTTACCTATGACAAATTCAGCGTCTTATACCGCACTTCCGCCGACAGTAACTGGGTAACACTTAAAAACATCGACCCACCTGATAACACAGCCTGGGTTTGGGATACCGCTGAAATAAACTTGCCGGAAAAGGCTCTTGCCTCACAGTCACAGATTGGTTTCCTGTATGACAATTCGAATAAAGTTGCCTTGGGAGCAGCGGTCGATGATGTGAGAATTTTTGTCAATACAACTTCGGCCAGTAATGAGGAAATGATCAACAGGGTACATGTTTTTCCGAATCCCTCCAGTGGGCAGGTCACTCTGGAACTGAACACCCAATTACCGGATGAATTCAAATTGCGGATTTATAGTGTCACCGGGCAATTGGTACTGGAAAAAACTATTTCCTGCCATTCCGGTATAAACACAGAAGCCATCGATTTAAACGGGCAGCCCCAAGGGATTTATATGCTGAGCCTTCAGGCGAAAAGCGGTGGATGGCAGCAGCAGAATACGATCATTTTATATCCTGAAAATAAAAGAAGGAAGTGATATACCTAGGCGCAAGCTCACACCCACACCCACACCCACACCCTTACTTTTTTTGTTCGGAGATGTTGTCATCCCGGTGAAGGCCGGGATCCCGTCACGCTAGTCTGAATCTGGCAAGGGCATCTCCTGCGGAATTCAATGCTAAGCGACGCTCCTGAAAGCATCGGTGGTCAGAAAAGGGATCCCGACCTCCGTCGGGATGACAAGGGTTTCCGGTTAAGGAGAGCGATCCCCGCTTTCGCGGGGATGACAAGGTCGCAGGGGGGAAGAGAAAGAGTGTGGGTGTGAGTGTGAGTGTCAGTGGGTGCTGGATAATTTAATTATAATTCATTAATATATAACAATATAAGTCCAATGCAAAAATCAACTTTTCTCCTCGTTTTGATGTTTGGCACCCTGGTTTCTAATGGCCAAAACATCAGCGTCACCTTTACCGGTACCGGAACAGCAACGCAGATCGACAGTGTAAAAGCAACAAATCTGACAACAGATGAAAGTATTACTTTACCCGGCAATGAAACCCTGGTGCTGGGCGCATATACCGGAATCCCCACGATTACGGGATCAATGAATCCGGGAATGATTTATCCCAACCCATTTTCGGGCAAGGCAACTTTCATCGCGATTGTTCAGCATCCGCAAACGGTTGATCTGAAAATCAGGAACCTGGTTGGTCAGGTTCTGGCTCATTCCCGGGCAGCTGTTCAGCCGGGGGAAAATGAATTTTACCTGTCCGTGGCCGCTGAAGGTATTTATCTGGTCAATCTTACGACTGATGAAGGAACAGCCAGTTACAAAATCATCTGCACCGAATCGAGCACCCCGGAAAACAGTATCCAATTCCTTGGCTCCTTCTCCAACAATCACAACAACCAAAACAACCACAACAACCACAACAATTCTTCCGTAACAGGGCTTAAAACCTCCCAAACGTCCTACACTCTTGGATATACCGAAGGTGATATTATTCTTTACCGGTGCATGAGCGGCATTTATACTACTATTGTGACCGATTCGCCTGTTTCTTCGAAGAATTACCTTGTTGAGTTTATCCCCTGTACCGACCCCGACGGCAGAAATTATTCCATTGTAAAAATTGGCAGTCAGATCTGGACGGCCGAAAACCTCGCCTTTCTGCCCGCAGTCTATCCATCTTTAGGCGAATCAGTAACCTCGCTTTCTTATTGGGTCTATGATTATGAGGGTACAAGTATTACAGAAGCGAAGTCAACTGACAATTTCACGGAGTATGGCGTTTTATACAGCTGGGAGGCTGCGATGAATGGAAATTCAGTCAACCTTGAGGATTCCATCGGAGTACAGGGTGTTTGTCCGAATGGATGGCATTTACCTTCCGACGAGGAGTGGACTGCTTTAACTGATTATTTAGGCGAGTCAGCCGCAGCCAAAATGAAAGAAACGGGAACCAACCATTGGGGAAGTCCAAATGAAGGAGCCACAACTGCTGCCGGCTTTATTGCTCTTCCGGGCGGAGGGCGCAGCCGTTACGGGTTATTTCAGGGCCTTGGCGAATTTACCTATTTCTGGACTGCTTCGGCTTACGGGCCTTCGTTTGTCTGGGTCCGGAAGCTGGATTTTGCCAATGACGTAACCCGAAATTACATTTTCCCGAATGCCGGGTTTTCTGTTCGTTGCCTTCTCGGGCAAGGCACTCCGGGCCTGGCATCATTGACATCAACGGAGATAACGGCAATAACAGATACTACGGCTTCCTCGGGTGGGGTAATCACCAGCAATTGGGGTGCCGGCGTAACCATGCGAGGTGTTTGCTGGAATACGAACGAAAATCCGACTGTCAACGACAGTAAAACTGCCGACGGCTCAGGAGCTGGAAAGTTTTCCAGTATTCTTGCCGGACTCAGGCCGGGAACCCAGTACTATGTGAGGGCCTATGCCACCAACAGTGCAGGCACTGCTTATGGTGAGCAAAAAGAGTTTAAAACAACCGGCGTTGGAGATGAAACCACCTTTGAATATGATGGCCGTATTTACAATTTCAAAACCATCGGTACTCAAACCTGGATGACGGAGAACCTGGCTTATCTGCCTGCTGTAAATCCATCCTCAGACGGATCGGTGGCCTCTCCATACTGCTATGTTTATGGTTTTGAGGGCAGGTCCGTCGATTCTGCAAAAGCCACAGCAAATTATGCTGATTATGGTGTTTTATATAACTGGCCGGCAGCATTGATCGTTTGTCCCCTGGGATGGCATTTGCCTTCGGATGCTGAATGGACAACCTTGACCACCTATCTTGGAGGCGATGAAGTGGCAGGAGGTAAAATGAAAAAAACCGGAACTACGTATTGGAGAAGCCCTAATATTGGCGCTACCAACGAAAGCGGTTTTACGGCACTAGCGGGTGGTTACCGGAGCTGGGAGGCCTATTTCTATGGCCTGGGCCAAACCACTGCATTCTGGTCCTCCAAAGTCTATGATTCGTTTGTTGCCTATAGCTGGTATCTGACCTTTGATAACCGCGCGATTGTACCGGGGCGATTGGCAGCGCGCCCTTCCGGTTATTCGGTGCGCTGCGTCCGGGACTGAAACAAAGCGGATCGGTTATCTTATGTTTTTGTCCTTTTTTTGAACCAAACAATATAGCCATGAAGAAGCTGATATTCCTTTCAATCTTCGCTCTTTCCCTTGCACTCAATACCTTTGCGCAGGTGCAATCACCAATTCCTAAACTTGACATCAACCCTGATCCTTATGTTCAAACCAATAAGGCGATAGACTCTATTGTACAATATACCTATCCTGTACAAAATGATTCGGTTTTTTTGCACAAATGGTTGTACAACCATTTGAAAGAAGAAGATATTCATGAAGCGGTGATGTATTACTGGAATCCGTCATTCAGAGCATGGTCCACCCCGAGAGGTAAATATGTTTATGGCTTTGATACAGAATGCAGACTTCAGGTTCAGGCTCATTACACTTATATGGATGCCCACGGAAACTGGAAAGGTTGTGATTCTGATGGTTGCGGTAAAAAAGAATGGGTCTATGATACTAAGGGACATCAAATTCTCCGGACCCAATCCTATTGGATGACGAATGTCACGGATTGGAGGATCTATCAGATCCAGGAGAATCTGTATGATTGGTCTGGAAATATGGTATTGGAATCCTCAAAATATCGTGATCAATCTTATGATTTGTACTGGTATGGAGGGAAAAATGAATTCAGCTATGATGCCGTTGGCAACCAAACAGGCCATGTAAGTTATGGGTGGTCAGGGGGTGACCCTTATGACTGGCGCCCAAATTATAAAGAAGAACGAAGTTTTGACGGTAATGGTAACATCACCAAATATGTTATCTACACGTGGCAGGGTGGATGGACCGGAAGGACCAATTGGTATGGCTCCACCAGCTGGGCTATGGTGGAATTTAAATATGATTCAGATGGCCGGAAAATATCAGTACTGCTTTACAAATGGGATAACGTCCTGGATGACTGGATCCTTGATATTGCGGAAGAGAGTGTCCTGGATGCTTATGGACGGCTGATCTCGGAAATGGGAATCCAGTTTACCGACTACAATATGATTAATCCGTCCAGGAAGGAATATGCCTATGATGCATCCGGGAAAAAGATATCGGAAACAACTTCCTCCTGGATTGAATGGTGGGGAGGTTGGGGGAATAAGGTAAAAAATGATTACACCTATGATTCCTCCGGGAAGAAGGTAGTAGATATACTATCCAATTGGGATGGCCGGACACAAAGCTGGTTACAATCGAGAAAAAATATATACAGCTATGATCCAAATGGCAATCAGGTTCTTAACGCCATTTATTTATGGAATTCCGATTTAAATGATTGGGTGGGCTATGGTTATACAGGGAAACAGGAATGGGCCTTTGATCCATCCGGGAACGAGGTTCTGTACATCCTTTATGAATGGGACACCGGTAAAAATGATTGGGTGGGAAGTCGCAAAACCGAACATGTATATGATAAATCGGGGAAATTGATTCTACTTGCCTATTATGGTTGGGATAACATTTCAGGTGCATGGAAAGGAGATGGCATCAACGGGAAAAAGGAATGGGGATATGACTCAAACGGCCAGCTGAATTCCGAAGTTGAATATATCTGGAACGCAGAAGATAAAGAATGGCAAGGCAAACTAATGCTCGAGGCCATTTATGATTCGGATGGCGACCCTTGCATATACAGTCAAAACGCGTGGAATCCTGATTCGGGGGAATGGGAGAAAGTTCTGAGATATTTTTTCCATTATAAATCAGTGGTAACCGGTAAACCGGAAATAATTGCAAACGACATTCAGGTTTACCCCAACCCAACGGAAGGCCATTTAACTATTTCCGGATTGTTGCCACCAGCGGAATTGAAACTATACTCCATTCAAGGCAAACTACTCAAAACTGATAACCAGGTAGTAAACACTCTTGATATTTCTGATCTGCCAGCAGGAGTATACCTCCTGAAGCTATCACTGGGAAATAATACGATTGTAAAGAAAACTGTTATCAGGAAGTAAGAAGAATACAGGGGATTGGGTCCTCTCG
>JAPLDV010000529.1 GCA_026391235.1 Bacteroidia bacterium
GTGATGGATTGTTCAGTACCGACCATTCCAGACCATCTGGAAGATTTTCCTTTTTGCACCCTTGCGTTAAACCAACAGCAAGAAGAAAGAAAGGCAATAGCAGAAGATAATTGGTTTTCATAATCTTGATATTTATCAGAATACCAAAGATAAGGATTCTTATCGGGAAGGGTGAAACGTAAGGGTAAGGGTCTCCGCTTTCGCGGGGATGACAGAAAAGGGTGCGGTGGTAAGGGTAAGGGTTCCCGCTTTCGCGGGGATGACAGAAAAGGGTGCGGTGGTAAGGGTAAGGTTTGATTGAGGATTAAAAGGTGGGCCGAAATAGCAGGATTTGAAAATTCCGGTGTATCTTGGTAGGAATTAATCTAACAGTAATGAAAATATCGGTTAAAATAAAAACAAGCGCCATCCTGATGGTATTGTTCATCACCGGATGGGCTAACTCCGGTGTAGTTGCCCAAACCTATCCGGAGGTCACGATTCCAAACACGGAACTCCGTCCGCTTCAATCCAAAATTCTTGGGCAGGAATTAAATCTATATGTCAAGCTTCCAGCGAGTTATCGTGTTGATGAACAGCGGATTTATCCGGTCATGTACGCGACAGATGCCAACCGGTCGTTCGCCATGCTATCCAATATATTCTCTATGGTGGAGGTCCCGGCGGTTGACTATACCGATGTGGTACTGATCGGAGTCGGTTATAAGATCAGCAGCATGGCTGACTGGGCATCCTGGAGAACACGTGATATGACCCCGGTCAATTATCCGGAGGTAGACAAATATTGGTCCGATATGCTGACGAAAATGACTGGTCAACCTGTTGAAGTAAAATCAGGTGGTGCTGATAAATTCCTGGATTGCATTATCAATGAGGTCATTCAATTTGCCGAATCCAACTACCGGATATCCGGAACCGACCGGGCATTGGGAGGGTATTCCTACGGAGGGTTATTCTCACTGTATGCAATGTTCAAACATCCGGAGATATTTCAGAAGTATTTCGCCGGCAGTCCTTCAATCGGCTACAGCAATGGGCTCGTGTTTGAAATGGAAAAGGAGTCTGCTAAAACCTGGACCGATCTGAACGCTCAGGTATTTCTTACCGCAGGCAGCCTTGAAGGGGAATCCATGACAGGGAAAGTGAAGAAAATGGCTGAACAGCTGCAATCCCGGAATTATCCGGGATTGAAAGTCAGCTACCAGGTTTTTGACAATGAAGATCACCGCTCTTGCTATCCGGTGGCGCTGATGAGGGGAGTACGGGAGTTTTACTGGAAGCCGAAGCAGTGAAAGGAGGAAGTAAAAATTCAGAGATTCGAAGACCAGTTTTGAATTTTGAAGTTAAAGATTCAAGTAGGAGCAGTCCTTTCCGAAAAGATCAATAATTTTTTTTTATCTTGGTTTGAATAATTACGCTACCGATGAGCACAGCAATCCGGTTCCTGAAAACCACTTTCATTTTCTTTTTACTTTCATCATGTACCAATCAGAATTACAGCACGTTGAATTTTCGATGGTCAGAGGTAAAGGCCAAATCCTGGTACGATTCCCTGCCCTGGATCAAGGGGTTCAATTTTGTTCCCAGCTATGCCGGTAATACAACGGAATGGTGGGAAATACCGCCGGATACCGCCGTCATTGGCCGTGAGCTAGGCTGGGCAAGTGACCTCCATTATAACAGCACCCGTGTGTTTCTGCAATATATTGTGTGGAAAAAAGATCCGGCTGCTTTTAAAAATAATTTCGCCATATTCCTGGAGCTCGCCTCATCCCGCCATATCTCAGTCATACCGGTACTGTTTGATGATTGCGCCTTTGGCCGGCCCGCGCAGGTGGATCCATACCTCGGCAAACAGCGCGATATTATACCCGGGATGATTCTTTCGAACTGGACGCCATCACCGGGAACGAAATATGGAACAGATCCAGCCGAAACGGAATCCCTTCGTGCCTACGTTCACGACCTCTTGAAAACATTCGGCAATGATAAAAGGATCATTCTGTGGGATCTGTTCAATGAACCTATGAATGAAGCCAGGGTTGGCACTCCGGATTTTATGGTACGGCTGTTTGTCTGGGCACGCGAGGCAAACCCGGGTCAGCCCCTGTCGACCGGCGTTTGGTTCATGCCTCTGGATCATCCCCTGAATATGGTATTGATTGCCTATTCAGATATTATTACCTATCACCTGTATGGCAATAAGGAGGAGATGACTGTAAGAATTGCCCAGCTGAAAAAACAGGGCCGGCCCGTAATGTGCACTGAATGGATGGCCCGGCCGGCAGGAAGCAGTTATGAAAAAGAGCTGCCCCTTTTCAAGTCGGAGAAAGTAGCAGCTTATCAGTGGGGGCTTGTCAACGGGCGCACCCAGTGCCAGTTTCCCTGGTGGAATCAGCCAGGGGGAGGTGTGGATTCAACCTACGGATGGTTCCATGATATCCTGCATGCCGACGGAACCCCTTATCGGCCCGAGGAGATCGATGTAATCAGGAAGTATTGAAGGAGAACTATTGAACCTGGAGGGTCGAAATTTCTACTTCCGGAAATGCGGCGACTCTCTTAGTATCGTTCCCAGTATCATGGTAATGAAAGTCAGTACAACGAACATCGTCATGAATGCTCCGATGTAGTGATTCTGCCGGATGCTCATCCCGGCCACAAATATCATCCCGGTGATTTGCCCGATCAGGAGCAGCAATCCTTGTGAAGTGGATTCGGGAGCCGGGTAGCTCACTTCAGCTGCATACTGAAAACCAACCGGACCGGCACTCATGACGAAGAACCCGAGTATGAAGGATCCTGCCAGGGTTATACCATAAATCGTATCCGGATTGGTGGCCAAATGATCCGCCAGCGAGAGGCAAATGATACCCGGGACCATTCCGATCATGCAGATTACCAGGAATATTTTTCTTTTTTTATATATATCTGATAACCAAGGTATTATAACAGCGCCGATTATTCCACCGATCAGCATAATACCTCCGATCAGGCCTTCGGAATCTTTCACTCCCATATGCTCCGCGATGGCATCGGTCATGCTGCTGACAGCATTGAATATCCCCAGTCCGAACAAAAAAATAATCAGGACGATGCGCATATCCCGAAGGCCCAGGATATGTTTCAACCCCTTCCGGAAGCTCATACGCACCAGCAGTTCATCCCCCGGAGGTTCCGGCGGTGTTTCACGGATCAAAACCAGGGATAAAATTCCTGCTACTGCGGTGATTACTCCGTAGATCATCAGCATGTGCCCAAACCCGCTGCCATAATCAGGTTTATCGGGGTTTATGCCGATCATCATCGGAGTGACCAGCATGGCTATGATAATTCCAAGATACTGTGCCAGTGCTGAGAGTCCCGCGGCCATACCCCGCTCACGCAGCGGAAACCAGCGAACTGTGATAGCGGTGACCGCATTCAAAATAAATGGCTGAGCGATAGCTAAACCTACCTGAGCGATCAAAACTCCGGTATAACTATCAGCCATGAAACCCTTTAACAGGCCAGCTACCACCGCGATGCCGGCACCGATACCTAGTCCGGTTCTTATGCCATAGGTATCAATAACATACGAAGCCGGAATGCTGATCACAATATACACCAGCATATATAGCAGAGCCAGAAAATCGATATTGAACAGTCCGTCGGAATTAAACTGCCCTAGATAAAAAACCTGGGCCGGCCGGGCAACTGCAGCGTGCGCAAGCCACTGAATCTGAATTGTAATAGATAAATACATGTAAACTGCCAGGATCACCCACCTGTATCCGAATACCGGATTAACCTTTTTTTCTTCCATATTTTTCACTGTTTTTTACATTTCAATTTTGAAAACATAAGCCTCATTCACCCATTTCCCGTTCGGATCGTAGGGGGGCATTTCGAGAAGCAGACCATTTTCCTTGATCTTGTATTTCAATTCCTGGCCGGTCTGCAAAAACGTGACCCCGGCCTTCGCCGGGGCAGGCTCAAGTGACAAGTGACGAGTGACATCGAAGTTATTGATGACCAGAGTTTTTCCAGGCCATTTGGGGACGATGGCATAAATAGTATTGCCTTTTTGGGTGAAGAAAATTTCCTTTACTGCCTGGCCGGGATCAGGCTGGATGGTTTCTTTCAGGATATTGTAGGGGACCATGAATTCACCGCGCTTGATCTCGGGCTTGTTGCCGGCCGACCATTGCACCGGATTCTTGCACATGCGGGTTCCATAAATTGCTTCGCCGTTAACTTTCAGCCAGTTACCGATCTGAACCAGCCGCTCCTGCATGATCACCGGGATCTGACCATCGGCAGCCGGACCGATATCCAGGCACAGATTACCGCCCCTGGAGACGATATCTGCCAACATCAGGATCAGCTCCTGGGAATTGCGGTAATCCTCCAGGTTTTCGGCCCGGTTATACCCGTATGAATAGCCCATGCCGCGGTTCTCTTCCCACGGATGCGCATCGTTGTCCATCCCCGAGCCATATTCGGTGGTATAGAACCCACCGTGCTTGTGCCTTGAGTCATTCCCCCAACGGTCGTTTATCACCACCTCCTTATTTTTCCCCTCGTTGAACAGCCACGCCAGCAATTCCGGGGTGCGCCACGCTTCGGAAGTCTGCTCCCATTCACCGTCGGCCCAAAGGATATCAGGTTCATAGCGGGTAACCAGATCCTTGAACTGCGGATAAAAATGATCAGCCACAAAGGCATGAAAATCATTCAGATACCATGGATGATACCACTCATACAGGGAATAATAAAGTCCCATTTTCAGACCTTTCTTCTTCACCGCCGTTGTAAGATCGCCAACCAGATCTCGTTTTGGACCTACCTTAACGGGATTGAAATTCTCGCCCCAGGTTTGCTCTGCCTCCTTGCTGGGCCACAGGGTATATCCGGAGTGATGCTTGGTGGTGAACACGATGTATTTCGCTCCTGCCCGCTGAAACAGATCGGCCCACTCGTCGGGGTTCCACAATTCCGCCTTGAACAAGGGGGCGAAATCCTTGAACTGTACATCGGGCCCGTATTTATTTTGATGGAAATCGTACACTTTCCCATCGAAAGCTTTCTGTTTCAGCCAGTACATGTACCATTCAGAATATTGGCCCTTAGGGCTCCAGGCCGGCACCGAATACAATCCCCAGTACACGAAGATACCGAACTTGGCATCGGTGAACCACTGCGGTGTCGGGCGGCTGTCGATGGATTCCCAGTTGGGGAGGTAGCGGGTTTGGGCATTTACTGACATAGCAATTGCTGCAGAAAGCAAACCTGAGGCCGCAGTTTTAAGGAGCAAATTCAATTTTCGTGACATTTCCGGATAGTTTAGGTTTCGGAAAGATATAAATATAAATATTGTAGAGACGCATAATTGCGTCTATCGGAGAATTCAGTAATTGGGTGAGCGGTCCCCGCCCCCGCCTCCGCGAGGGCAGGCTCTTCGCGGGGATGACAGGGCTCCGGGGTTATTACGGTGATGCTCCTGCTTAATTTCGCGGAAAGGGACGGGGTCCCGGCCTTCGCCGGGATGACAACGCTATCGTAAAGGGAAAGGGGGGGAGAGGAAGTGTGCGGGTGTGAGCAGGAACAACATCAACTTTCTAATCGCAATTAATTACTTTCGGCCTGATAAATATACCGCCATGACCAACCTGATGCACTCCAAAATCAATAGCAAGGAAGCAAGATCCTGCGTCTTAACAGCCCCGTATCCTACCACTCCCTTAACCCCCGTCACGCCCTTAACTTCCTTAACGCCCTTAACGCCCTTAACCCCCTTAACGTTCTTCACGTTCTTTACGTTCTTAACGTTCTTAACGTTCTTTACGATACCACTTCAGTCGCAAATACCAGTGAGCTATCGTTTCATCGGTCCCGGCGTCAACAGCGGCCGTATTTCCGATATCGAGGTGGATTCAAAAAATCCGGCCAAAATATATATCGCAGCCTCAACAGGCGGAGTGTTCAAGTCGGCCGACTGGGGAAAAAACTGGATCCCCATTTTCGACCGGGCAGGAATGTCGCTGTCGATCGGCGACATGGCAATCTGCGAAACCAATCCTGAGCTCATCTGGGTAGGAACCGGTGAAGCCTCGGGTGAGCAGGCAGCGGCATCTATCGGGGACGGGGTTTATAAGTCGAAGGATGGCGGAAGAAACTGGAAGTGCATGGGGCTTAAGAACTCACGGCATATATCCAAGATACAGATCAATCCGCTAAATCCTGATATCGTTTACGTTGCAGCAACCGGTGCCCGATGGGGCAACAACGAGGAACGCGGAATCTTCCGGACAAAAGATGGAGGCAACACCTGGGAGAAAGTCCTGTATATCAATGATTATACCGGCATGTCGGACCTGGTTGTACATCCCGATGGGAAAACCCTTCTCGCGGCCGCCTGGCAACAATACAGGAGTGCCTGGGCACATATTCAGCGGGGCCCTTCCAGTGCGCTTTACCGGTCGGAAAATGGCGGCGACACCTGGGAAAAGGTGACCAAAGGCTTTTCCAAAGACACGCTTGGCCGGATAGCACTTGCAATCGCTCCTTCTGAACCCGACCTGGTTTATGCCTGTGTCGAATCAAAAAAAGGTGGATTCTACCGGTCTTCCAATAAGGGCCGGAGCTGGAAACTTATGAATCGCAAACCCTCCACGGCCTATTGGTACGGGCGGATCTATGTGAACCCCGCGGATGAAAAAAACGTTTTTGTGATGGGTACCATGGTGCAGGAAACCCGCAATGGGGGTAAAACTTTCATGCTCATGGAAACCCGGAATGTTCATGTCGACCATCATGTCCTCTGGATTGATCCGAAAAATCCTCTGAACCGTTTGCTGGGCAACGATGGCGGTGTTTACCAGTCGCAGGACGGCGGGCATAAATGGTCGTTTTACAATAACCTGGATATCGGTCAGTATTATGCCATTGCTGTTGACCAGGAATCTCCTTACCGGATATTCGGCGGGAAGCAGGATAACGGAGTGTGGGGCGGGCCATCGGGTACTGCAGATGGAGGTATTACGCCGGATAGCCTTATTTACAATATTTCCTGGGGCGATGGGTTTTGGGCAGCAATTGACCCCCATGATCCCACCATTGTATATGGGGAATCGCAATATGGCGGTATCAGCCGGTATGATTTCCGTACCAATAAAAGCTTTGATATCCAGCCCCGGAATCCGGATAAAAAGAATGCATATCGTTTTAACTGGAATGCACCATACTTTATATCAACTCATCCGCCGCACGCCATCTACCTCGGCGGAAATAAATTACTCAGATCAGAAAACCGGGGTGACGACTGGACCGAGGCGAGTCCGGATCTATCCCGGAACGAAGATGTGAAAAGCCGCACCATCATGGGGATGAAACCGGTGCTGAAACCATACGCATCGATGACAGCCCTGGCAGAATCGCCTTTAAAACCGGGGGTCATCTACGCCGGGACCGATGACGGGAACCTTCAGGTGACCAGGGATGGCGGGCAAACCTGGGCCAATTTATCGGATAAGCTGTCAATGCCTTCCGACCGGTTTTTTACCCGGCTGATTTGCTCTAATCATGATATTGGAACCGTTTATGTGGCCTGTGCACGATATTATGAAGCCAACGATCTGAAGCCCTATCTTTTCAGAAGCACCGATTTTGGTCAGACGTGGGAATCACTCTCCTCCACAATGCCGGAAGAAGCGGTCATCCGCGGATTCGCCGAACATCCCCTGAATCCCGATCTGCTATACTGCGGCATTCACAACGGACTGCTGATCAGTACTGATAGGGGAAATACCTGGAGTCGTGCACCCGGACTGATCCCGGTAGCCATTGATGATATCAAAATCCAGATGCCCACCGGCGATGTAGTGATGGGGAGCTACGGACGCGGACTGATCATAGGGAGATAAAGGAAAAGTTGGAATGGAGAGATTCACATACTGCTCTGGCCCTCAATGAACTATTCGCAATCTCCCGATTTCAGAAGTATTTTCTCCTCTTGCCAAAAGGTCTTTTTTGCGCTGTAACCAAAGCCGAAGAACGAAAGGTCAACCCCGCAGGCACCAATAAACTGCGCTTTGGCCTGCTGGCAGGGCGGAGTAAATGTATAATCGCCTCCAATCAGGAAGGACGTCTGGATATAGGGTACAATCACTTCACCAAAGATTCCTATTTCCAGCCTGGGAAAGGCAAGTCCAAAATTCACCCCGATAGCCGATGATGCTCCGGTCTGTGCCTTGTTTTTGTTAATACTCTGATCGCCAATCGAGGCATCAGCAGATACCTCCGTGCCATTATATTTTATTCCGGTGGTTGAATTAAATTCAAATTTTGCTTCCACCTGTGAGGATCCGTCGACCGGAACCACACAATTAATCACAAACAGTACCTTAACATTGATTATCACCGGGATCGGGCCAACCATAACAGGGTATTTCAGGAGCACAACGGGAAAGTCGAAGGTGATGGCATCCCTTCCTGATCCGGCAACGGTGAGATTTAAAGTCAGATCGCCTTTTACGTTTAAGTTTTTCTGTAAGAAACTAAGAAGCTGATTATCCTTAAATTCGATTTCCGTTTCTGACTCAAAGTTCTCGATCGAGCCTGAAGCTTTGAATGTTGCGGTTATCGGCTTGACCAGTTCCTTGGAAATTTCGAATGAAATATCTGCCTTGGCATCGGTAAAAGCAAATGCTATTTTATACGCGCCGGAGGGCTAACCCATGGATCAGCAAGATGTCGTCAGCCTTCAGATTTGCAATTTTCGGCTCGGAACTTTTAAAATAGTAAATATAATCGGCCGTGTCCATCCGGATTAACGATTTCACCACGGTACTGTCAATATAGACCGTTTGATCGGTAAAGGTAACATCGAAGACGTTGCTGACATTGCCCGACGGTGTACCCGGATCATCTTTGGAGCAGGTTGTACAAAGGAGAATAGCAATAACGGAAAGCAGGATGGGTTTCAGAAGTTTCATTTTATTAATCTCCATTGGTTATTCAGCACCAGCCAAATTAATTATTAAGTCGGAATAAAAAAATTAACTTTTCGGAATATCCTAACGGCCCTCTTTCGAGTCCTTCGTCACTTGTCACTCTTCCGCGTCACGCGTCACGCGTTTCGCGTCACGGTTCACAATTCTCCGCTCCGAAGAAACAATTTTAACTACTTTAGTGTTCCAAATTAAAGAACAGCTATGAAATTCATCGGAGCCCATGTAAGTACCGAGGGCGGTGTGGAAAACGCACCGGTCAATGCCTATACTATCGGAGCAACCGCCTTTGCATTCTTCCTGAAAAATCAGCGTCAGTGGATTGCTAAACCGCTCAGCGTAGCCAGTGTATCAACCTTTAAAAATAATTGTGAGAAATATGGATACAGCCCGGTTCAGATTCTCCCGCACGACGGGTATCTGATCAATATGGGTAGTCCGGATCCTGAAATGCTCGAAAAATCCAGGGCAGCCTTTCTTGATGAGATGCAGCGGGCAGAGCAGCTGGGACTTGACCGGCTGAACTTCCATCCGGGAAGTCATCTTCAGAAAGTAAATGAAGAAGAATGCCTGAAAACGATAGCTGAATCGGTAAATATCACCCTCAGTAAAACCAAAGGAGTTACTGCGGTCCTTGAAATAACTGCCGGCCAGGGCAGCAATGTCGGATACTCATTTGAACATCTGCGTTTTATAATCGACCTGATTGAAGACAAATCCCGTATTGGGGTTTGTATCGATACCGCCCATGCATACTCAGCCGGATACGAACTGAAAACCGCGGCAGGATTCGAAGAAGTGTTCCGGAAGTTCGATGAGATAATCGGTTTTAAGTACCTCTGCGGCATGCATATCAATGACTCCAAAAAAGAATTCCGGTCACGCGTTGACCGCCATGAAAGTTTGGGAAAAGGCACTCTCGACTGGGATCTGTTCACCAGGATCATGAAAGATCCGCGCTTTAATGAAATGCCGCTTATCCTCGAAACTCCGGATGAGGAAATCTGGGCCGAAGAGATCGCAAGGCTGACGAGCTGGGCCTGATCATGTGCCAATTACTCAATGTGCCAATGTGCCAATGTATCTATAAGTTGCCTTCTTTATTAATTCCCGAAAGCGAACAGGTTTCCGGCCGTCCTGACATAAATTTTCCCATCTGAAATTGCCGGGGTGGCCAAGATTCTTTCCTTTAAATCATTCCGCGACAGAATACTCATTTCTTTTCCGGCTTCGAATATTGTGACTACCCCCCTGGCCGAAGCCGCATAAATTTTGCCGTCTCCGTAAACCGGCGAGGCATAATAAGCTCCACC
>JAPLDV010000885.1 GCA_026391235.1 Bacteroidia bacterium
CGAAGAGGATGTTCCCAGATTGAGACTCACCCGGCCGAACATTCCTGAGAAATCTTTTATATGCCTGTTTTTGAGCTTGTTGAATGATATATCACGAACTTTATCGATTCGGGTGGCGCAGATAGCATTGCAATCCTTCCCATCGGTATACGGATTCTTTTCAAATCCATTATAACTTGTGGTGCCGGTTAACACGATCTCCACTTCATCCGCCTTGTTAACTGACAGTTGCCCGTCACCTGCCTCCACGGATCCACCTTTGGTCCGGATCAGCATGCGGACCTGAAATCTCATCCCGTGGCCTTCAGCATATACAGGATCCTTCTTGCCCAAATAATGCGGATAGGCATGCAGGGGGGCCTGGCCGTTTAAAATAATCTCATTACCTTTTATATCAATTGAATGATTCAACAGCGAAACCAGTTTGCTTTTAAAACTGATCATACCCTTTTTTTCTCCCGATAGCTTTATCGCAATAATCCGGTCAGGAAAAGAAGCAAATACTTCCCTCTTAATCTTGTTATTATCTGTCTGATATTGAACCTTGATAATTCCTTCACTCATATTAAGTTCCCGCCGGTAACCGGAAATGGTTCCCGGCTGATCCCAATCCAGAACCAGGTCACCCATCGGAAGGTAGCACTCATTGTAAGGGCCGAGCATGGTGGAATCGATCAGTTTCTGGGCTTCGGCGGTTTTATCTTCCATGAGCAATTTCCGTATCGCCGGCAAATACTGATTGGCTGTATAGTTCTGTTTGTCGGTGGGTTCGCCCGACCATAGGGTTACCTCGTTTAGCTTTACGGTATCGGATTTCACCCCACCGTACACCATTCCGCCCAGCAGACCGTTGCCAATCGGAATTGCTTCATGCCAGCCGGCAGCAGGCTGGTTCCAGAAAGCGGCGACCTCCTTTTCTGATCGCCGGCCGTTTGTGCAGGCCAGGGTGATTAGGAGAAGAATGATGGTTAAGGTTGATTTCATAGACCGCAGAACTTTTTCCCAAAGCTAAACAGAAAAAAGGGGATCACCTCAACCAAGGCAGGTGTGAGTTTGGGATGGGGTCCCGTCTTTCGTCGGGATGACAACGCTTTGAGGGAGGATCGGTGAAGGACGCACAATGCATTGCCCTCCCCTCCTTAACGCCCTCACGTCCTCACCTCTTCACGACCCTCCCGGCGTACTTTCCCCCAAACTTCCCCTCCTCCACCACCGGAACTCCATTAAGCACCACCGTGCTGATCCCCTCTGCAAACCGGTGCGGATCGAGGTAGGTTGCCGGATCATTCACCTTCAAAGGATCAAAAATGACCACGTCAGCTTTCCAGCCCAGCCTGATCAATCCCCTGTCCTTCAGGCCGATAGCCGAAGCTGGCAGTCCGGTCATTTTATGCACGGCCTGCTCAAGGGTCAGCACTTTCTCTTCCCTTACATATTTGCGCAAAACCCGGGCCTGGCTGCCGTAATTCCGGGGATGTACGCCCTTGTCCTTAAAATTCACAGCATAACCATCAGAAGAGAACATCACCCATGGCTGAACCATCTGGAGTTTCAGGTTTTCTTCGGTCATGGTGCTGAGGGAAATTATGATGTTTTCTCCTTCAGATATAATAAGATCTGCAGCCACATCGAAAGTGGTTGTATTCTGCTCCTTTGCCAGGTCGATGAACATCCGGTTCACCACCTCCGGATTTTTCGGGGCATTCACGATCGAGAAATAATTCCAGCCACCTTTGGCCACCCAATTGGTTTGTCCGGTAATCCCGGTCTCTGTCAGCTTTCTTATGGCTTCACGCTTCACGCCATCACGAAGCGTTTTTTGCAAATCGGAGACCGAATTAACCCCGAGCTCCTCCGGCACCAGAAGCATGGCGTATAAAGGTGTTGTGGCTGATTTATCATACGGGTACATATCTGCAGTGATGGCCATTCCTCCCTCCTTCGCAATTTCCACCAGGTGAATTACTTCAGACATTGCCTGCCAGTTATTCCGGCCATTTGCTTTCAGGTGGGCGATATTCAATGGCACACGGGCTTCCCGGGCGATCTGGATGGCTTCCATCGTGGCCGGCACCAGATCTTCCTCCTCGCTCCGCAGGTGTGTAGCATAAATCCCACCGGTTTCATGCATCACCTTTGCCAGCTCAATGATCTCAGGCGTTTTCGCATATTTCTGGGGTACATACTGCAAACCGGTTGAAAGCCCCCAGCTGCCGCTGAGCAAGGAATTTTTCAGCCGGTCTTTAATCTTCTGAAGTTCCTCCGGCTTGGATTCCCGGTTACCACGCTCGTGGTTCCCTGCATCAGGTAATTCAGGTTCCCGCGGCTCTCTTTCTGGTCAAGCCCCTCATCACAATGTGTATGAATATCGATAAACCCCGGAGCTGCAACCATCCCCTGTGCATCTATTATCTTCTTAGCCTTTAATGAGATATCCTGTTCGATCCGGATGATCTTATCTCCCTTTATTCCGATATCGGCTTTAAAACCATTGCTGCCGGTTCCATCCACGACCAGGGCATTTTTAATCAGCACATCGAGCTCCGGTTTCGGGAAGATATTTTTAAAAATAAACCGCTTGATATCATCGTCCATCGCGCGGCTGTCAGGTCCGCTGGTATTGTATCCGATCAGGTAGGCCCAGCGGGTATCGGGATCGAAATAGAGATGTGTGTGAAAAGCATTCTGGCCGCCGCTGTGGCCCGCAACCTGCAGTCCATCAATATCTTCGAGGAACCAGGTAAGCCCCATTCCATAATGCCGGACTTCCGGCATTCCATCAACGGGCATCGGGATGGTTTCCCGGAGCATCTCCTCGAAGCTCTCCCGCTTAAGTACCCATTTTGCCTGCTCCGGGTCCATGGTGCCCACGAGGAATGAAATGTATTTCGCCATGTCGGTGAACGGAGCCATAAGCCCACCGTTGGATACGGTAATCCCTGTATTAAGGTTGAAAATACCCGGTTCCAGCGAGTCCTTACCGTTTGACCAGTAGCTCTGGCACACCCTCGACAGCAGCTGCGGTGGCGCAAAATCATAGTAACTCTCGGTCATGCCCAGCGGCCGCAGTACATTTTTCTGCATGTAGTACTCGAAATCCTCCAGGGTAAGCACTTCGATGATCCGCCCTAAAAGCACGATGCCCGGGTTCGAATAGCTCCACTTTGATCCTGGCTCGAATTCGATATTGGTATAAGGGAACATCGCCACGAGCTGATCCCAGGTCTGCGGCTCATGCGGCTGCCAGGACTGGTCCTTCCATGGCCACGTTCCCCCACGCAGTCCCGAGCTGTGGTTCAGCAGGATCTTGATGGTTATCTTGTCGATCCAGCCGTTCGGGTCATAGATCTTACGCAGTTCGGGCAGGTATTTCACGGCCGGGTCATCGAGCTTGAGCAGTCCCCGGTCGCGCAGCTGCATAACGGCAATCCCGGTGAAAGTCTTGGTGATGGACGCCCAGTGATAAATAGAGCCTTCATCTACCGGCTGATTTTTTTCAATATTTGCCATGCCGTAATAATCCTTCCATACCGGCACTCCATCTTTCAGGATAAAAACAGAGCTGCCAACGATCTTGTTTTTGGTGAGCTGATCACGGTAGTAGGTGCGGAAGGCACTGTAATCCTGGGACAGCAACGGTATTGTCAGCATGATGAAAGCGGCAAGGGTAAGTTTCGTTTTCATAGCAGTAGGTTGAAGTTAAATCACAAATGACAAAATACAAAAAACAAATAAATCCCAAACCGCAATAACAAAATCCAAGGGGTACCTGCATTTAGTTTTTGAGATTTGGATTTTGTTATTTGTTGTTTATTTTTAGTCCATATATCGTTTGATAAATTCCAAATGACAAAATACAAAATCCAAATAAAACCCAAACCCCAAATGACAAAATACAAACGGGAGCTCCTGCCATCCTTTCGGATGCTGAAACCCTCCAGTCCAACTCCCAAAGAGCTTTCCCGGTTTGATTTTTTGAGTTTTGGGAATTGGAATTTATTTGGATTTTGCTTTTTGCTTTTTGGGATTTTAACCAGTATCACTATGCTGAGCACTACCTCCTGCAGCAGGTCTTCAGCAAGGCCAGCAGCAGATTTGATTGTTATTAACGGGTCCATTCTCGCCGATGCATCAGACATGACGCGTTTTGAGGCGATGGCGGTGAAAGGCGATACCATTTTGAAACTGGGCACTAGCCGGGAGATCGGAAAATATCAGGATAAACATACCCGTGTGATCGATGCCGGCGGAAAGATGGTTTTGCCTGGTTTTATCGACAGTCATGTCCATTTCCTGCTCGGCGGGATCGGACTTTCAAGCGTTATCCTGAAAGATGCCAAAACCAAAGAAGAGTTCATCAGCCGGATACGCGACTTCACCAAAACCGTCAAGCCCGGTGAATGGATACTGGAGGGCAACTGGGATCACCAAAACTGGGGCGGCGAGCTTCCGGCGAGGGAGTGGATTGATCAGTATACTTCTGATAACCCGGTATTTATCAGCCGGAGTGACGGACACATGGCCCTGGCCAATACGGCTGCACTGAAAGCTGCCGGCGTCGGCCGGAACGTGAAAGAAATCGACGGAGGTTACATCGGGAGGACTGCCGGCGGAGACTTGACCGGCATTTTCCGGGACAATGCAATGGCCCTGATCAGCAATCATGTTCCCGACTATACCGCCGACCAGTACGACCGCGCACTCGATGCTGCCATGAAATATGTATCCGCAAACGGGGTGACATCTGTGGATCACATGGGAACCATTGGCGATATCGGGGTTTTTCAACGGGCACTGGAAGGAGGCAAATTGATCACACGGATCTATGCCACGGCACCGATCCCTTCCTGGAAAATGATCCTGGAAAAAATCAGGGAAACTTCAGGTGACGACCGCTGGCTCAAGTGCGGCGGGGCCAAGATCTTTGCCGACGGATCGCTCGGTTCGCATACTGCCGCCTTTACTGAACCCTATACCGATGATCCTGCAACAAAGGGATTGCTAATGGATGATGAAACAAACATGCTGAACCAGATATTGACGGCCGATTCTGCCGGTCTGCAGGTGGTGGTTCATGCCATCGGCGACCGGGCCAATCACCTGGTAATGAATTTCTATGAAGAGACTATACGCAGGCATGGCCAACGCGACCGGCGTTTCCGCATCGAACATGCACAGCACCTTTTACCTTCTGATATCCCGCGGTTCAAAGAGCTGGGCGTGATTCCGAGCATGCAGCCATGGCATCTCACCGATGACGGCCGCTGGGCAGAGAATTCGATCGGGCCGGAACGCATTAAAACAACCTATTGTTTCCGGTCATTGTTGGATGCCGGTGCCACACTGGCTTTCGGAAGCGACTGGTATGTGGCACCTCCGGTGCCCCTGGAAGGAATTCAGGCTGCGGTCACCCGGCAAACCCTCGATGGTGCCTATCCGGACGGGTGGGTGCCGGCGGAAAAGATCTCCGTTCAGGAAGCCCTGGTTGCCTATACCATCAACGCAGCGTATGCCTCTTTCGATGAAAACCGGAAAGGCACGCTTGAACCCGGCAAACTCGCCGATTTCGTTATCCTCGACCGGGATATCCTCTCCATCCCACCGGAAACCATCAAGGATACGAAGGTGGTGATGACGGTAATTGGAGGAAAGACGGTGTTTCAGCGCAAATAGGCCAAATCCCAAAACTCAAAAACCCAAACGGAGCGTTGGTTGGGATTTATTTGTGTTTTGTTTTTTGGGGTTTGGGGTTTATTTGTTTTTTGGGGTTTGTATTTTGGAGCTTATTTGTGTTTTGGAGCTTTACCGTGTTTGCCTGATAATCTCCTGATACCGCCTTGCCCCTTCCTTCAGCGTTCTCACCTGCGTATTCATATCAACCGAGTACAACCCGAACTTCATGTCGTAGCCCAGCGACCATTCGAAATTATCAATCAGGGTCCAGTAATAATATCCCCTGATATCGAATCCATCCGCAATGGCTTTTGAGACCGTATACAGGTATTGACTGATAAACAGTGCCCTGCGATCATCTTTGGCATCAGCGACACCGTTTTCAGTGATATAGATCGGAACACGAAACTGAGAAACCGTTTTGATGGCCCGGTATAACCCTTCCGGATAACTGGCATAATCCATGTCGGTTTTGATTTCACCCGGCAGGAGTTTGGCCTGAAAAGCCTGATCCAGATTGAATGAGAACTTGTAATTATAATGCGAATAATAATTCAGACCGATAAAGTCCAGTGTTCCTTTTGCTTTTGGATTCTCATCCGTCAGCGTGGCCATGGTTGGCATATTGAACCTGAATTTACCGGTTCTCAGGAAATCCAGGGTGGTCGCGTTAAAGACCCCATCGATCAGGTTGGCAAAGATCCAATCGCCCAAGTGCCATTTGCGGTACGGATCATTCTGTGTCAGGTTCTTGACCACGCCCACTTTCGCCTGATTGCCGCCGGGCAAACTCTTGATTTTCCAGTATGCCTGAACATGAGCCTCCAGGATATTCCGCAGCACAACGGCTGCCAGTTTCGGATCCTTTTTCCCCGGGGGATTGGCACCATGGAAGTATCCTTCGACCACATAAACGGCAGGCTCATTGATGGTGCACCAGAATGTTACGCGGTCCTTCAGTGCCAGGTAAACAACCTCGGTGAACTTCACAAAATCAGCCACATTTTCCATCTTTTCAAACGCCCCTTTTTTCTCAAACCAGATGGGATTCGTAAAATGATGCAGGGTGACCATCGGAACGATCCCGTTGGCAATCAGCGAATCACAGACATCCTGATAATGCTTGATGGCCAGGGTATCGAAAACGCCTTCTGCAGGTTCGATCCGGCTCCATTCCACCGAAAAACGGTAGGATCTCAGCCCGAGCTCTTTCATCAATCCGATATCCTGACTATATCGATTCCAGTGATCGCACGCAATTCCAGCTTTCTGTCCGCCTGCTATCCTGGGATTGCCCTTCTCGTCCACAGCAGTTTCCCATAAGTACCACTGATTGTTTGTGTTATAGCCTTCCACCTGATGGGCGGCAGTTGCTACCCCCCAGATAAAATCTTTGGGGAAGGCTATCTTATTAGTATCGATTTTCGACCAGTCCCATTTCAGCTGCGGACGCGAAATCTGAAAAATTATGCACGGAACGAACCAGGCCAGGAGCAGGAAGGCGAGGATGGCGAGGAGGAGTTTGGAGGATTTGGGTTTCATTTTTGTAAGTTGTTGGTTGTTGGTTATCAGTTGTCAGTTGTCAGTTGTCTGACTGAGCCTTTAATTTTAGGATCACAAATTAGGAAATTATTATGCGAAAACGAATTTCCATTCCATGCAACCCCTGCATAAAAATCCCGTCGGTGGTGGTATGATTATTGCGCGGTAAAACGTCCCCAAGAAGTTCTTTCCCATCAAGGATTTTAGCCGTTAAT
>JAPLDV010000768.1 GCA_026391235.1 Bacteroidia bacterium
TATCGATATTTAAAGCTACTGGTATGCTCCATCCTGTTTTTTGCCTGTTTGACAAGGAAATCCCGGGCCCAATTGTTTTGCCCGTTGCATCATAGAGGCCGTTTAAGAGCAACGTATTATTGTCGGGCGAAACATAACAAACACCATTCGGAGATTCATTATTCAGGGGAAACCCCATGTTCACCCGTTTGCTCCAGGTTTTGTCGGGGTTTAAAGTTGAATACCAGATATCTTGTTTATAGTTGATTCCGATATTATTTGTATCGCCGTCAACACACAAATAGAGAGTCTGCCCGTCGGCCGATATAATTGGCAAAAGCTCAGAGGCAGTTGAGTTAATATTTTCACCCAGGTTCTCTTTCTTGTACGACTTGAGCGAATCGTCCACGAGATGAATCGAGTTCCATCCATTTTGTTTAATGACGAGATCATCAACCTGAATTTCCTGATCGCCTTCGGAAAAAAGGCCGATGCGGGTAATACATATATCAGGATATTCCTTTCTCCAAACCTTTTGATCATTGATATAAAACTCAAACACATCACCGGCATTTCTCAGCTCCAGATCATTATACTCACCGGAAGCCCTCATGATTCCCGCTTTTTTTTGTTTGGGCAAATAATCATTTAATTCTAAATTGATGCCTTTGGAGCAGGATACCCGGTAGTAGTCTCTGGGATACACCATTAAATAGTACCAGGAGGATTTACCGGTAAACCGATCATCGACCAATACCATTCCAAAAGAGTTTTCGGTATCTCCATGATCGTATGTAATCCTGCATCTAATCGAGAAATCTTTTAAAGGATCCAAAATCACTTCTCTGAGAACAGCTACCGCTTTTTCGCCTGGCTGTCCATGCAGGAGCAGTTTCCCATTTTTATATTCCTCAACAGCGGAACTGTCAGTACTTACCCAGGCTTCATTTTTCATATCAAAAGTTTCTTCGTACAGCACTTCCTGGGCGAATGTGCATAACGATAAGAGAAAGAAGTACAATAAAATACTAAGCTTTTTCATAACTAAACCTGGTTGGTCGATTTATTACTTTCACCTTCTAATTATGCGTCTCTACGCCTGTTCGCCCGACAGAAACGGATACGTGTGATCCACCGGCGGCAGAAAACATTCCTTGATCGTTCTGGGCGACACCCACCGCAGCAAATTCAGCATGCTGCCGGCCTTGTCGTTGGTTCCGGATGCACGTGAACCGCCAAAGGGCTGACGGCCTACCACAGCTCCGGTCGGTTTGTCATTGATATAGAAATTCCCGGCGGTATTCACCAGACGTTTGCTTGCCTGATCTATTACATACCGGTCGGTGGCGAAAATGGCCCCGGTAAGTGCATAGGGTGAAGTATTGTCCACTAAATCAAGTGTTTCGTCGAACTTTTCATCCGGATATACATAGATGGTCAATACCGGACCGAACAACTCGGTATGCATCGTAACATAATCCGGATCCCGCGTCAGGATGACCGTGGGTTCAATGAAATAGCCGGTCCCCTTCGAGAAAGTTCCCCCCGCAATCACCTCAACAGCAGGATTATTCTTTGCATTAGTAATATATCCGGTCAGTTTGTCGAACGATCTTTCGTCGATCACGGCATTGATGAAATTGCCGAAATCCTCGGGACTGCCCATCTTGAACTGGCGCAAATCATCAAGTAAATGGCAAAGGACTCTCGGCCACAGGGATTCCGCTATATAAGCACGCGAGGCTGCCGAGCATTTCTGGCCCTGGTACTCAAAGGCACCGCGTGAAAGGGCCGTGGCCACTTCGATCGGCCGGGCACTGGGGTGGGCGAGGATGTAATCTTTACCGCCGGTTTCCCCGACCAGCCGCGGAAAGGTCCTGTATTTCCTGATATTATTGCCGACCTGTGTCCACAATGATTGAAATACTTCGGTGGATCCGGTGAAATGGATCCCCGCCAGGGTGGGATGGCCCAGCGCCACATCCGCAGCTTCTTTTCCCGGTGCGAACACCATATTGATCACACCATCCGGCAAACCGGCCGCCCTGAAAACATCCATCAGCACCCTGGCTGAATAGATCTGGGTCTGCGCAGGTTTCCAAACCACCACATTGCCCATCAGTGCGGGTGCCGTGGCAAGGTTGAGGGCTATCGAGGTAAAATTAAACGGACTGACAGCGTAGATAAATCCTTCCAATGGCCTTTGTTCCAGACGGTTCCATGTGTACCGGTTGTTCTCCGGCTGTATGGAATAGATATCTGCCATGAACTGGACATTGAAGTTCAGGAAATCAATGGATTCGGAGGCGGCATCGATTTCGGCCTGATGAATATTTTTCGATTGTCCCAGCATGGTGGCCGCATTGATCTTGTAGCGGAACGGACCCGACAGCAGGCTGGCAGCTTTAAGAAATACGGATGCCCGTTGCTCCCAGGCTGTCTCCGACCATTGTCGCCTGGCGGCCAGTGCAGCATCAATGGCCATTTTCACATGCTCCCCTGTTCCCATGTGATACCGGGCAAGGACCGTCTGATGGTCATGCGGGGCCCGGATCTCTTCCAAATGTCCTGTTGTCACCTCCCTGCCACCGATGATCATGGGGATATCAGTCTTTTGTTCTTTCAGCAAACGTATCGTTTCAACCAGTTCGGCGCGGTCTGCCGATCCGGGTGCATAGGTTCTGACTTCTTCATTAACAGGCTTAGGAGGTGTGGATATGCTGATCATCTTTCAACTTTCAATTTGGAAAGGTATAACAGAATTCGTACTCTTTTGTTATAAATTTCCACACTTCCTTAAGTTTCTCTCTGCGGTTCTCTGCGAAAAAACTCTGAGAACTCTGCGGTAAAAAAGATTTAACCGCAGAGAACGCAAAGGTTTCGCAGAGAACCGCAGAGAAGGTAAAAAAACCGGCTGCAAGGCAATGAAGCCCGGCAGCCGGCCTGGTGATATGTTTGTTTGGATTGGGCTATTTGATCCTGACAGATCCCATGTTGCAATCGATCTTAACAATTGAATTGCCGTTTCCGATAACTCCGCTTACTTTTTCCACTATCACTCCCGGTAAATCGTCCTCTTTTTCCTTCTTGATTTTCATCCCTTCGGGAACCTTGATGGATCCCATGTTCACTTCGGAATCCAGCTTATATCCTGCTTTCGGCGTTAAGTTCGCAACTGTTTAGATCTGCTTTTAGTGAAACTGCGCTGCCTATGTCGACCTTGGTGAACTGGGCATCAACGGAAAGATTGCCGCATTCAGTGATCTTCAGTGCTTCGCAGTGCTGGATATCAATCTTGCCGTCTTTCATCGACCCGATGGTTGCTTCCCCGAACTGAATGTCGATCTTGTTTTCGGTCCCGCCCAGACTGACTGCATTCAGGTTGCCGAACTGGAGATCCGCGCTGAACGGCCCGGTAAGCGAACCGACTATCATGTCGCCGAATTGGTTATCGAGACCGAGTTTAATGTCTTTCGGGCATTTAACAGTATAATCGACCTTGAAAGACTGTTTTTCGCCTTTGCCGCCTTTGACGGTCATTTTACCATCCTCACCGAGCTTCGTTTTAGCGAATATTTTCCCTCCTTCTTCCTTGAATTCAATGTCAATTTTGTCCAGGATTTTCTGAGCCTTTGAATCATCAGAGGCGGTTACCGCAACATTTACATCAATAACCACCTTGTTCTGATCCCATTCGGTTACCGTAATGTTCCCAAACTGGTTTTCAATTTTCAGTTCAGAGGATCCGGATGTGTTGTACTCCTTGTGGAACTCTTTCTTCACCGACTGGGCGTGAAGGGTAATGCCTGCTGCAAGAATGGCGGCGAGAAGCGGTGCTGTTTTAAAGTAGAGTGTTTTCATGACTAACATTTTTAGAATTATTGGTTTGTTTGATTTGAGTTAACGTCTGTAAAAAGCTTTTCATCATCCCCAGTTTGGTCTGATAATAGGTGATCATGGCGTTCACGACGCGATCGTCACCCGGGTTGGTGCCAAGTTTCTGCTGGAGCTCGCGATGAACGGAATCCATTTCAGCCAGTTCATCCGATATCATTTTTTTGATATTATCCTGAGCATCTGTTGATAGAGAATCCAATCCGACCGACAGGTCGTCGATCTGGCTGGTATAGTAATATTCGACCTTTTGCATCTGCGGATTTAAATCTCCGAGATTGAGGAGGGCGGGCTCGCGGTCGAAATACCGGTCGTAGATAAATATCGATGAGGTAATCAGCAGCAGGCCGATTGCTGCAATGCTGCTGATGCGGGTGATCAGGCGCATCTTGTTGCGTCGCTGCATCTGCTTCAGCCTTTCACCGAACCGTTCAAAATGCCCTTCCGGCGGCTCATTATTCATGAACATATCCTTGTTCTCCTTTATAAAATCTTCCAGTGTTTTCATTTTTTTCATTTTTTCAATTATTCTTCTGTTTTAGACGCATTTATGCGTCTCTACAATGTTTATCCGGTCATCAACTGCAGAAGTTTTTGCTTGCCGCGCGAGAGTTGTGCCCTGCTTGTCGAAGGCGTGACTCCGAGTATTTGTCCGATTTCATCATGATCATATCCTTCGAAAAGGCTCAGGGAAAGGACCACGCGATATTTTTCAGGAAGTTTTTCCAATGCGCGGCGAACCTTTTCCACCTTTTCCTGTATGGTTCCTTCCTCAGGCTGGTAGTATGATTCCGATGGAATTTCATCGGAATAATCTGTTACCAGTTCCACCTGGGGTTTGCGTTTTCTCACAGCATCCAAAGAACGATTTACCACGATCCGCTTAAGCCAGCCGCCGAAGCTGATGTTCAGATCCACCGACCTGATATTTTTGAAGGCGACCAAAAATGCTTCCTGCATCACATCTTCAGCCTCCATAGTATCACCGATGATTCTAAGGCTCACATGGTACATCGGCTTGTAATAAAGCCGGTAGATCTTCATCTGAGCCCCGGAATCTCCCCTTTTGCAGGCATCGAGGAGATCTTTGTGCATCATGTTATGTTTGATCGCTGTTTCCATATTCAACTTCAAGACGTCGTAAAAAAAAAAGTGCTGCAATTTTCAGAAAAAAAGTGCAGCACCGATAGGTTGATAGGTTGATAGGTTTAAACTCATCAACTATTAAAGTATAAATTACCCCCCGCTTATCAGGTGAATAATCTCCACAACATCGCCCTCATGAACTTCAGCCACATCATATTGCGGTTTTCGGATCAGCTGGCCGTTGATTTTTACCACAAGATTCGGGAATGAGAAGTTTTTTAATTTAAGGATATCACTGATAGTCAGCGATTCGCCCGGGAGTTCATCGGGATTATTGTTCAGCTGGATATTCATTAGTTATTGATTGTTTCTGTAATAGTTTCGAAGAAATCCTTTCAGCTGATCATAGATTGGTTTGGTAAATTCCAGGAACAGATCCTGGGGCGGCGGAGGCATGGCTGGTTTTCTTTTGCACAGATCGAGCTGCTGGTTGCTGAGGGCCCGGCCATCACCATTGTAATTGGCCCATTCGCTGAACCAGGTAAAGGTTCCGGGGAATTTTTGGGTTGCTTTTGGCTTGTTGGTCCGGGCATCAAGGCATTGTACCATTAAAACACCTGTGGAAACCACCTCGCGGCGGTGTGTGATCAATTTGGCCTTAACCTTGTCGAATACCTCCACTTTCTGTCCGTTAATTGTTGCTGTCCCGGTTTTTACCGAATCCTTGCTGGTAAACTCCTTTTCAACGTCTTTGTCGTATGTTGAGCCCACTACAAAATCATCAAATTCCATCCTCAGGATTTCGTTGACATAAGGAAGTTTCTTGGCGGCCGATGGATCGTAGAAATCAACAAATTCGCGTTTGCTGTTTTTGGCAAGCAGAGTGTATACCTGATCAAAAAAGAAATCAGAGCTGATTTTATACCGGCCGGGTACTGGAACCTGCTCCACGACAACTTTCAGCGTAGCATCAAATTTAGCCTGTTCGATTTTCTGTTTTACATCCTGATAGCCAGGCACATATTTGTCGGCGTTTAAAAACTGGTAATAAGCATCCCGGGCTGAAGCCCTGGTACCCTGTTTCAGTAAATTCACCCCTGTCTGGTAAGCTTCCGGTGCGGCTTTCT
>JAPLDV010000749.1 GCA_026391235.1 Bacteroidia bacterium
TGGTCTGTGGATATGCTTAACAATGGAACATATGCGAATCACGGACAAAACTTTACCATAGCCGGAAATGATTTAACAAGATGGGAAGATTTAAATTTTATAGAACCGCAAAATGATCAAATGTATGTCCAGCCAGGACAATTAGGAATATCCACTGACTGCAAAGAGATGATACTATATTACAGTTATGTAGGAAGAGGAATGATGGACTAAAAATACCTTTAACTGCTCAGAATGGATTAATAAAACTTAATTTAGGAAGTAATATAGATAAAATTACAGTCGGAGCAGAAGATTATTTTAGATTAACTGGAGAAAAAACCACATACAGAAATGCAAGCGGAATAGACGAAACAAATCCATTAGATAAAATAATAACATTCCCTAATCCATTCACAAACGAAATAACAATCAGCAGCGATTCCCCTGGACCGGAACCCGTGATCCTGTCTGACTTGCTCGGCAGGAAACTGTTCCAAACCACCAAAAGGGAAAAACAAATCAGGATAAACGATCGGGTATTACAGGGGTTAATGCCGGGTATATATATTTTGCAGATTGGAACAAACAAACAACGCCTCCGTAGGGACGCATAAATGCGTCCGGGCGATGAACCCCGCACAACGCGATGTAGAGACGTTTATAAACGTCTCTACGGGGTCCCGCACAACGCACTGGGGGGAGAAAGGGAGTTTGATTATTGAGGCCAACGGATTCAAATTCAATTGATTTTGTTCTTCGATATATCTGTTATATCTTTGACAGGAGTTTAGAATATCAGGATATTATAAAATTGCGATTTGGATTATCATGTATAATCGAAAACAAGTTTTCAAAGGGATTGGTAATGAGAGTGCATTCCTTTGGGGGGCAAGGCAAACGGGTAAGAGTACACTTCTAAAATCCCTTTATCCGGACACCCTGTATTTCGACCTTCTGTTATCGAGGGAGTATGAGCGTTTTCTTCGCAATCCGGGATTGATCCGGGAGATCATGGAAGCCCTCGATCCGGGAACACAGGTTATTGTGGATGAGATTCAAAGGATTCCGGAGTTATTGAATGAGGTTCATTGGTTGATCGTCAATCGCAATAACCGGTTTATCCTCAGCGGTTCGAGCCCGCGGAAAATTCTTCGGTCAGGGGGTAACCTGCTGGGAGGAAGAGCCATCAGGTACGATTTATATCCGTTGGTCTATTCTGAAATTCCGGATTTCGACCTGATAAAAGCTTTAAACGGGGGGTTGCTGCCCCGCCACTATTTATCCAAAAATCCGCAAAAGCTCTTATCTGGCTACATTGGCAGCTATCTTCGTGATGAAATAGTTGCAGAAGCCAGGATTCGGAATATAGCCTCGTTTTCGCGTTTCCTGGAAATGGCTGCCCTGACTAACGGGGAGATGGTAAATTATGCAAATATCGCTTCAGATTGCGGGGTGAGTGCACCGACGGTGAAGGAGTATTTTCAGATATTGGAAGACACCATGATCGGACGGTTTCTTCCCTCCTGGCAAAAAAAGCCAAAGAGAAGGGTGATTCTTGCCCCGAAATTCTACCTGTTTGATGTTGGTGTTGCCAACTACCTGGTTAAAAGGGGCAGGATAGAATCCGGCAGTGAATCATTTGGCCGGGCATTTGAGCATTTCATTTATCAGGAAATCATTGCCCACAGTCACTATTCTGATCTCCATTACCCGGTAAGTTATTGGAGAACAGCTTCACAGATCGAGGTCGACTTTATCCTGGGTGAGCATGAAGTCGCGATTGAGGTCAAATCCACTGATAACGCCAAACCCCGGCATCTGTCAGGGCTAAAAAGCTTTGGGGATGAATATGCCACGAAAAAACGGATCCTTGTCACCAACGACCCTGATCCCCGGCTGGTTGGCGACATCCTGATTCTGCCCTGGAGGGTTTTTCTGGAGCGGTTGTGGGGAGGGGAAGTGATCTCTTAGGGACGCATAATTGCGTCCATGTCGACACATTCGGAAGCATCGTAGGGACGCATATTTGCGTCCATGCAAACAAAATGAACGGAATCAAAATGTACGAAAATCGATCGGACGCAATAAGGGCGGACGCAATGTCAATGGACGCAAGTATGCCGGACGCAAGTATGCGTCCCTACGACCGGCCCGACTCGGTGCTCATCGACCCCGACGCTACCACCAATGCCTTCCTGGTGTGGCAGCCGGAGGGAACGGTAATTGTCCTGGGCCAGAGCAACCAGGCCGAAACCGCCGTGCATACCGTGCTGGCTGAACAGGATGGAGTACCCATGATTAAGCGGCATACCGGCGGTCAAACGGTGATCCTCACGCCACGGACGCTTGTTATTTCGGTGCGGCTGATTTCGGAGAAACTCGAAAATCCCCAGGTATATTTTAAAAGGATCAACCAGTTGATCATTGAGGCGTTGTCCAATCTGGGCATTTCAAACCTGAATGAGAAAGGAATCTCCGATATTGCCATCGGGGAAAAGAAAATACTGGGTTCATCGATTTATCGTAAAAGGAGTATGGTTTTTTATCATGCCGTATTAAATATCTCCGAATCCCCCGAATTCATTGGCCGTTACCTCAAACATCCCTCCCGGGAGCCCGATTACCGGAGCGGTCGGAAACACGAAGATTTTGTAACCTC
>JAPLDV010000651.1 GCA_026391235.1 Bacteroidia bacterium
TTGTATTAAGAGGGCTTTGGGTTACTGTTCTGATATCAGGATTGGGATTATTTTTTGGAACTATTCTTGGTGGATTTCTATGTTTTCTTAGAATGTCGGAAATAAAATTCTTTAAAAGAACCTCACAATTTATTATAGCTGTTCTTCGAGGCAGTCCGGTGTTGCTCCTTTTAATGATACTGTATTACGTTGTTTTTGCAAATAGCAGAGTCGATGCTATGATTATCGCTGTGATTGCGTTCGCTCTGAACAGCGGATCACATATTGCAGAAGTCATGCGTTCGGCACTTGAAGCTATTGATAAAAGGCAAATAGAGGCCGCACGAATGTTGGGTTTTTCTAAATCAAAAGCATTTTTTGCAGTAACCTGGCCACAAGCAGGAAGAATTGCAAAACCAGTTTATCAAAGTACAATTATTAATTTGATCCAGTGGACATCGGTGGTAGGTTACGTTACAATCACAGATTTAACCCGGACAGTAAATAATATCGGTTCCCGAACAGGCGATCCTTTTTTCGCCTTGTTTTTTGGAGTTTTGATTTATTTAGGATTATCATATGCCGTTTACGCCCTATTTACATGGGGGAAAAATGAGGGTAGGTAATATGATTGAAGTTATTGGTTTATCAAAGCAATATGGAGATTTGATCGTTTTAGAAAACATTAATGTTCTGATTAATAAAGGGGAATGTATCGCGTTGATTGGTCCGTCGGGTGCCGGTAAAAGTGTTTTTTTCCGTACCCTTACCATGCTTGAAAAACCGGATAGCGGAAGCATCTTTATAAATGGAACCGACATAACCAAAAAAGAAATTGATCTGAATAAAATTCGCGAAAAAATGGGGATGGTGTATCAGGAATTTAACCTGTTCTCTCATTTGAATGTTTTGGAAAATATTACGTTGGCTCCGCGATGGGTAAGAAAACAAAACAAAAATCTGGCAGAAAATAAAGCGATTGAACTTCTGGCATGGGTTGGGTTAACAGACAAGGCCCAAAACTATCCACATCAGCTATCCGGAGGACAGCAACAGAGAATTGCGATAGCAAGATGCCTGGCCATGGAACCTGAAATCATGTTGTTTGACGAGCCAACATCAGCACTTGACCCAACGATGACCTGTGAGGTTTTATCGATTATCAGAAAACTTACTAAGATGGGGCTTACGATGTTAATCGTCACACATGAAATGAGCTTTGCAAAAGATGTGGCTGACCGTGTTTTATATATGGACGAAGGGGTCTTTTATGAAGAAGGAACACCTGCCGATATCTTTGATAATCCGAAAAAAGAAAAAACCAGGGCTTTTATCAGAAAACTGAAAGTATTCAATTATAAAATTCACTCCACGGGCTTTGATATGGTGACAATGAATGCCGAAATCGAAATCTTTTGCCGGAAGTACAACGTGGGGGCAAAACAGGTATACCATATTCAGCTTTTTCTCGAGGAACTGATTATGGTAATATTTAATAAATGTTTTAAAGACGCACTGCCTCACATGGAATTTACAATCGAGTACTCTGACGAAAATAATGGGATCTCTATATTTTTAACCTATACGGCTGATGAATTCAATCCTTTTGAATGTGAAGGCAATGACATCGAGAATTTAGGTATGTTACTAGTCAATAAAATAGCAAAAAAAACCAATCATATTTTTAAGGATGGTCTCAATACAATAATCATTAAATTTTAAGAATTATTATTATGAAAAACAAATCAAAATTCCTGGTTATTGCCATTTTGGTAATAATCTTAGCGGCTTGCTCTGGCAGAAACACAGGCAAGATTAATGAAGTTTCTGATCTGAAAGGCAAAGTTATTGGCATGGTTTCATCGGGCACATCAACACAAAGCACTGATTTGATGTTGTCAAAGCTGATCGGAGGCGAGCCAAAAGAAGTCTTGTATTTCAATCGGGGATCCGATGTTATAGCTGCTATCATGTCCGGAAAAATCGATGCATGTCCAACTCATATGTTCTCTGCAAATTACTTCCTCCAGAGAAACGATAAGCTGAAAGCATTAGATGTAAAAGCAGAAATTGAGGGTGGCGTCATTATGGCAGTTCGCAGTGAAGACTTACTATTAAAGGAGGATCTGAATAAAGCTATTGCAACTTTGCAGGGAAATGGCACAATTAAACAATTGGAAGATAAATGGATAAAAGATTTACCTGCAAATGAGGAACCATCCAATAAAGAGATGCCAAAAATTAATGGCGCTAAAACCGTCTATGTTGGAGTATGCGGAGATTTTGCACCGCTGGACTACATGGCAGCTGACGGACGACCGGCTGGTTATAATGTTGCAATCCTTACTGAAATCGGAAAATTACTGAGTATTAATTTTGAGTTTGTATCCATAGAGACACAGGCAAGATTTGCGGCTCTCAGCAGTAAAAAAATTGATGTGATTTTCTGTCATTTCGAAAGCAATAATACCGCTTTCTTTGATGAACTAAAAAACAATAACTGGATAAGTACAATGCCTTACTATATCTACAAAGGTGGCTGCTTTATCGTGAAAAAGTGATATACCGGATTTAACCAGGGAAGCGCGGGTTCGGTACCATGATTTTCGGGAACCAAGTACCGAAGCCGCGCTAAACATTCAGCCAGAATCAGTACCCGTCATTAACCTGGAAAATCCTTCGTAATTCATTAGTATGAAAAAAACGACAATATTGGTTTTTATATTGGTGTTTACCTGCATCAGCGGTACCATCGCGCAAACAAGGACCGTTTCCGGAAAAGTTACCAGATCGCAGGATAGCATGGGTATTCCCGGTGCTTCAGTCATCGTGAAGGGCACCAATATTGGGGTCATCACCGACCTGGAAGGAAACTATCAGATCAACCTCAAGCCAGAGCACAGAATCCTGGTGTTTTCTTCTGTCTCCATGAAGGCTCAGGAAGTTCTCCTGGAAAGCGAGACAATTATCAATGTCGTTATGTTAAACGATATCTTTCAGATTGATGAGGTAGTGGTCACTGCCATCGGTATTTCACGTGAAACGAGAGCGATGGGCTATGCAGTTCAGTCAGTGGAGTCAGACGCTATTGTGCACTCTGCTGCTACAAATCTCATTAATGCGCTGAGCGGTAAGGTTGCTGGTGTTCAGATTACCAGTTCTTCGGGTGCTGCAGGTGCTGCCAGCTACCTGGCCATTCGCGGAACTGCATCTATCACCGGGAACAACCAACCTTTATTTGTCATTGATGGCATGCCCGTCGACAACTCACAGCTTACCTCCGGCGATCCCGATAATGGAACAACCAACCTTCTTTACGGGGTTGCTCTGTCGAACCGTATTATTGATATCAACCCTGAGGACATCGAAACCGTGAATATCCTCAGAGGTGGTGGTGCAACTGCGCTCTATGGCCTGCGCGCTGCCAATGGTGCTGTTATCATTACCACTAAAAAAGGCAGTGTAACCGGTGCCAAAAAACCAACCATAGCCTTCAACTCTTTTGTAAGCCTTGAAAAAATCTCCCAGATGCAAGGTATTCAAATGAAATATGCACAGGGTCTTACCAATGCTGCCGGTGTTGCCAGCTTCGACCCAATAACCACAGCCAACTGGGGTCCGCTGTTAAGTGAACTTCGTTTTGATGGTGCCACCAACAACCCCTATTATCCGCAAGGGAACATAGTAAATGCTGCTAATGCTCCTGATGGTGCAGCCTCAGTGACTGCCAACGACAACACCGGTAAATTCTTTCACACAGGTGTTTCAAATAACAAATCCTTGTCTCTATCGGGAGGCAACCAGAAACAAACTTATTACCTCTCCTTAGCCAATTCCCGGATGAAGGGAGTGGTGCCTAACAATGATTTTAGCAGAACCAATATATCTCTTTCGGGTGAGTCAAAATTCTTTGAAAAATTCACTTCTGAAGCAGGAATTGCCTATACAAATTCAGGAGGTGCTAGAATTCAGCAAGGTGCTAATACTTCGGGTGTTATGCTTGCGCTGATGCGAGTACCCAATAATTTCGACATCACCGGTGGCTCAGACGATCCCGCAAACGACAAAAATTCTTATATCCTTCCTGATGGCCGGCAGCGAAATGCTTATCAAGGTGGTGGCTATGACAATCCTTTCTGGTCAGTTAACATGAACCAGTTCACTGATGATGTGAATCGCCTGACAGGACATACCTGTTTGAAATTTTATGCGACTGATTGGCTTACGGTTATCTATCGCGTTGGCACTGACTGGTACAGCGACCGCCGAAAGCAGTTCTTTGCCCGGAATTCACGTACCGCCCCCAATGGCCGTGTTTATGAAGAACA
>JAPLDV010000705.1 GCA_026391235.1 Bacteroidia bacterium
TGGTATGGATAATTTAAATTGGTGGTATAACTGTCAACAAAATCAACTTCCTTTTCATTTTTTGTCAAATTTGGCAACCGGTCGGTACCATGAAAGGTAGATTCTGTCAATTTTCCATGGGTTGGGGCGTAGGATAAATTAACCATGTTAATTTCACCGAACAATGCCAGCATTTTACTTATGTTAAAGCTTGCTCCTGCACCTGCCGTTAATCCCCATGCTATTCCCCCGTTGAATTCCATTTTTTCAGACACAACAATTCCCCCGGAAGAAGTATAATCATCTTCATACCTGATTTTGCCGAAACCAACGATCAACCCAAATCTTGCATAAGGGTTTATTTTATCAAAACCACAGGAAATCACTAAAGACGGATTAAGTCTCAACATATTTGCCGACAAACTGTTGTTTCGTAAGGTACCGTATAATACCTGATTTGTTTTTGTCTTGGCGCCTAACAGATAAGAAATGCCTATTTCGGCTCCGATGTTTTTATTAAACATATATCCAACAGCGCCCTCAACAACAAATCCTTTTCCCAATGATGTATTTACTTGCTCTTTTGTGGATGAAACTGTATCAATTGAAAAATTAGTAAAGTTGAAATAATTTATTCTTTGCGAACCCATATTAAGTCCGTATCCGGCATTGATTTTGGCGTATATGCCTTGCGAATATGTCCTGTTAGAAAGCAGCGATGCTGCTAAAACCATTATTGTTATGGCTATTTTTGGTTTCATAAATATATATTTTTGAAATTTTAGAAATTGTCTTTAATCTTTGACACAACGAACAGAAAAGCCAGAAGTCTTATCGCTGTATTCGAGACTTGCCAGGCAGTCTTCGTTGCCCATATCCATTAAACTGGCATAACCCGGATATGCAGACGACATGGATTTACTCCACCAGAAGCCAGCACTTTTGATGGCTGAGAAAGTTCCATCACCCGCGCGGTAACCAGCCGGAAGTGCAGTGAAATTCGTTTCGTTTGTACCACAATCATTTGGGGCCATCCAATGCAATGTTCCCCTTTCTTTCAGCTTTTCTCCACAAACATCCGGGCCACCTGCCTGACTGTTTAAAAGCGTGTTCCATTCTGCTTCCGCAGGCACATGCCAACCATTCGGGCACAATCCTCTTGGATCAGTTACAGCATACCAGTTGTATAACCTGCCATAAGTTGTTGAATTTCCCGAACTGTTATTGTAATCGCAATAAGCACCAGTGGTAAGATTGCCCCATGCTGTATTTCCAGTGACGTTGGTAATTGGGTCGCCATTGCGAAAGTGCGTAACATTAAGGTTTTTCTTCATCCAAATCTGTGAGCCAATTGTAACCGAATCGGCAAACGAATTCATATTTACAATCGTTTTTACCAGATCGTTAGGAACCTCGCCATCATCGGAACCACCGGCAAAATTGACGAAGATAACGCCGCAATTATGCCATGTTGGGTTCGAAAGTAAAAAAGTGTTTATTCTCGGATTGATGTATGCAGCAATATCCTGGAGCGGAACCAGACTCGCAGTTGCTTCGCCACTGGTAAAGTTCAGGTAGTAACATCTGTAAGGATAGGGTTCGGTGTGTGCCTTTGAAATGCAATTTTCAATTTCGCTGATCTTAGTATCGAAACTTACCGTATTTAATGAGTAATGGTCCTGAACGTAAACGTAAATTCCGTTATCAGACGCACCAAAACTGCCGGTGGTGTTGTCGTTCCACCATAATGGGACGCCCATTTCATATCCGTGGGTACCCCAAAATTGTCGTGTGATGACTACCTTACCTCTTACATTTTTAAGCTGGGGTATATAATCGCCCATCCAAAATCTATCTGGATGAGCCCAATTAAGATAGCCCAAAACTCCGTTTGCAAAGGCATCGTCGCCTCTGTCGGAATGTTCCTGCTTGATCATGAATATCACTGTTTCGGTTTTATAAGTATCTAAAAAAGCAAGGGCTTGAAGAACAACATCAGTAAAATTCTTGTGTAGGTAATAGGGACCGTGAAAAACGGTCATTATTCCCTCATCATCATGCAGACGCACATCAAACCATCTCACGCCCATCAGTAGTTGATTTGAAATACGGAAATCCTGTGCAATTGTAACATCCGACATTGTTCCCTGCTCTGATGTATGCAGGTCGGCGCCGCAATCGTGGGTTCCCGGAATTGTTATTTCCGACAAATATTTACTGGCATCAATATTAGCCATCCAGTCGGGATAACTATATGGTATAGCTCTGTCGGCATCGTTGGCATGGGCGCCAGGCGGCCCCCCCGGGTGATTATCGACCGGGTCTTTTTTGCAGGAGCTGACCAGTAAGCTGGAAAGTATTAATGAGGCAACCACATAAAGTATTAATGAGGTTTTCATAATATTTTTTCGAATTGTAAATAAAAAAATATTTGTTTGTTATTGTCAGTTGATTATTATCTCACCACCACAAAACTCTTCTTTAATATATTCGTCCGGCTGTTTAACGTGCAATAATAAACTCCCAAAGGAAATTCTTCAGTTGAAAAATTAATTGAATTTTTCTCTGATAATTCCTTTTCGTCAAATCTTTTCACCACCATTCCGAGGGAATTAAATAGGGTAATGCTCAGATTTGGAAAATCAGATTTGGAGAAAGAAATGGAGATATTATTGGAAGAGGGATTGGGATATATGTTTGCAAACCCGGCATTCGATCCGGGATTAGTATTCTCAACAGAAGTAGGATATAATGAAAAGGTATTTACCTTATAGGTTATACACCAGGGTTTTTGTTTTTCGTAGCCTTTAGGTACCCACCAGTTATTTTTCCCGTCAGTAGGTTTTATCCAGTAAACTGTTGCGGCAAAATGGGCCGTATCTCCGGCTGCCCCATGGAAGGGACAATCTGTATTGACGCCTATACCCCTGCTGTTACTTAATGTAGTTGACCCTTCATGTTTGGTGGTTGTACCGATCCGTGATTCAAAAACCGAACTGTCAGTTTCAAAGCCAATGGACGATTCAGTTCCGCCGGTCCATGAATAATTTGACGAATAAATCCTTTTATAGCTTCCGGGGTCAACACTCCTGTTCAAATAGGAGGTTAAGTGTTTAGGATTAGGAGCATGCGCCACTGTGTCGAGATAATAAGGAACATAATCTATAAACCTGTCGGTAATCTCCAATGAGTATACATAATCCAGCACGTGGTTATTTGCATCTGTAAGCTGGAATTTTTTCCGTGTTATTATCGGTCTGAGAAATACCAGATATCCCCTATCCCTGCCTTCAACCGGAAACAGCGATCTGCTTTCATAGGTTTTAGTTGAATATTCTGTATGGGTGGTTGATTCAGCGTGATGTTCAAAATCGCCACCAATACCTTCATATCTGAACGATAAACTCCAGCTTTTATCAACGGATACGGAATTTTCATTGGATTGACTGGATGTAGATCCAAATTCCAGAAGAGACGGATACGTTTGATACCTGATCAGTTCTCCTAAATCCTCCCCGTTTAAAACAAAAGGCGGAGGACCTTCAATTACCCCGAGCAGGTGGCTAATTTTGTCGCCGGGATTGGTATCGGTTAAGTCGGCCCCTGGGATGTAGGTCATTTTATCGGAATTCCAGCATAGATATTGCTGAGTTTTATCAGAAGAGTTATTCTGTACAGACAGTATTATTTTCTGACCTGAAGTTTCTTTTGATGAACCGTATATTTTATAATAAGAAAAGGCATAAGGCAGGAAGAGACGATGCTGAAGACCTCCGTTTTCATGGTCATAACCGGAAATTGGCAGTTGCTCAGGAGTATAAGCGTAATGATTGTCTATTGAATATTCAATCCTTCCAATCGTCTTGCTGTTGCCATATTTATCCGGTGTATCAGCGCTATAGAACAACTGCAAAGGCAAGCCATTCGACATACCGCCTTCAACCGTTCCCGGTATCATTGAAAAATTCCGGACTTTAGGAATTCCGATAACAGCTTCGGCAACGGATTTGTTTTTATAAAATCTCGTCAGCTGGATTGCCGTATGAGCTTTGTCGACGCAGCCTACATAGATGACCTCTTTGCCGTCGATATCCCTCGATGTGCATGCAGCGACATTGCCGAAATAATAATCCAACCCACCGGTGCCGGTTGTTACCGTTCGTAAAAAAGTCCAATTCTTACCATCAACTGACCAGTCAGCATCCAGTTGAACCAAATTGTTTTTATTAATTATATAAAAGAAATACAAAGTATCGTTCAATACGGCATAAGCAGGAGGTACGCAAATGTACATCGTCCGTGACACCCAGTCTTCATTAATATTGCCGTCATTCGCTAATGTTCCCATACAATGATATAAAGTAGTCAAATGACTGGTACCCGGAACTTCGTCGAGGTTATCCATGCTGACGTAAGCCAGATTGTCCTTATAAATGCAGCAGGCCCCGGGAATTTCATACTGGTGCCCGGCTCTTATGGCGCTGTTGATCATTACGACATTGTTTTGGTCATCAAGGGTTCCTTTGTATGACCTGACATAAGGGTCGCCATCATGACTGCTGAACTGATGAATTTTATTATTGAAAAATATTCCTACCGTTTTTGGAGATACATAACCCGAAAAGCCTTCGCCACCATAGGAAAAGGAAGATTTTTTGTAAACAGAATTTTGAGGATAATAATATGCTTTTACATCATACGAGCAAGCGCGGGAATTATTCTTCGCTTCCAAAACATTACAAAAAAAAGCGGGCGGCGCGACATCTACCTCTGTATCATCGCATTTATAATAACGCTCCAATTTATTCCAATTTGGGTGTTTATTGGTAACCGGCATGCTCTTCCAATAAAATATTTCAGACTGTGATACAGCGCAACTCCACATACGGACTTCATCAATACAACCCTGAAAATTGCCAAACTGCGTGTCAGGGCTTTTGCCGATATAATTTTTATTAGTTGGCGACAGACTATGGTACGAAGTGTTACCAACATTTTTTTGATTATCAAAATTGCCGTTTAGAAATATTGATATACTGTAACCATCATAAGCTGCTCCAATATGATACCACGTATCTGGCTTTAAAGGCGTTTTCGATTTTTGTTTTAACCATGCACCACCTGCCTTTAACCAGTAGCCAATATAATAAGAACCGGCTGAATCACTAACCAGAACATTGTAGTCAGTGCCATTTGAAAAAATTGCTTTTTTCCCGGTACAACCACTATTAATTTTAATCCATGCTTCAATAGTCTGGCTGCTAAAATTAATGGGTGCCGGGGATAAAGAGTCACAGATTAAGTAAGATTTGTTTCCTTCAAAATAAAAAGCGCTTCCCGAGCCTTGTGAATAACCTGATTGAATGCCTGATAAGGAAATGATCAGTATTACAAGGGTTTTTGTGAATACATTCTTTTTGTTTTTCATGTTTTGATTTATTAAGGTGATCATCAATCCTGAATGCACCGGACAGAGAAACCACTGAGCTTAATGTCGGAGTACCTGTAGGCTTTGGTATAGTTATAGGCAAGGTATCGGCTCCAGGCGTAGTTGTCGTCTTTTGCAGCATTACTCCACCAGAAGCTTTGGCTGCCGGCAAAGGCGAATGTTCCGCCCATCTGACGACCGCCACCCGGCAAACCTTTAAATCCGCTGAAGTTATCAGCACCGGTATTGGGCGAGTTCCAATGAGTAGTTCCGGTTTCCTTCATTTTACCTCCTGCAATACTTTCACCGTACAAGGTGATCAGGGTTGTCCATTCAGCATCACCGGGCACATGCCAGCCTGCCGGGCAAAGGTGCCTGCTGTCGACCACCGTAAACCAATTGTACAAGGCACCATAAGCAGCCTTATTATTAACATCATTGCCATACCAGCACCAGGCACCGGTTGAGAGTTTACTCCATTGGGCATCATTGCTTATATTGGGGATGGAAGTGCCATCACGGTACCGCGTTGTCCTGAGGTTTTCAGCCATCCAGCATGCATGGTAGAACACCACCAGTAGCCAGTACTTCCCATGTCGGCAAATGGTCCGTCGTTTCTGCGTTCACCGCCGGGTAAGCCCGTAAAGCCACTTTCGTTGGTTGCACCTGTATTTGGTGTCAGCCAGTGTGTGGTTCCGGTTTCTTTCATTTTACCTCCGGCAAATTCTTCAGTGCCAAGGAATGTGGTCAGATTTGACCAGTCATCATCACCAGGCACAATCCAGCCTTTGGGGCAAAGATTCCGTATGATGTCAGACACTGCATAGAAATTGTATAATGCACCATAAACAGCTTTATAATTACTATCATTATTATACCAGCAATATGCGGCGGTGTTTAAAGTACTCCACTGGGTATTATCGGTTACATTGAGAATAGCAGTACCATCACTGTACTTTGTGGTTTTGAGGTTTTCGGCCATCAAGAGTTGGGTGCCTATCTGAATGGTTTTATAAGTATTTCCATCATTATCTGCCATGGCGCCATAAGTAATACCGGAATTGAACAGGAGATGTGGTTTATCCTGATCAGCGGAATCTTTCTTGCAATTACTTATAAATAGTGGGGCACAAATAAGGACAATTAAGAAAATTTTTGGCTTCATAACAAGTTGATTTAACCTGATAAATTCACAAGCTTAAAATTAACATAAAAATTGATTTTTGTGTATGCTTTTTTCTGACTGATGGCTTGATTTTGTTTTGTGGATGTTGTTTTCCACCGGCTTTACTAATAAATGTTATTGCTAACTTGTAACCCGAATAGTTAAAAATGATAATACACAGCTATGAAAGCAATCGACAGAAAAACTAATGGAAGCTTTGGGCTAAAAATCTTGGTACCAATGCTTTTAACCATTTTTTTGTATACCGGTATGGCAAATTGTCAACCAATACCGAACATTCCGTCAAAGGGCGCTGATATGCAGCAATGGGTCGAACAGCACTTTGCAAAAGGCAGGATTCCCCCGTTTTCATTTGTGTACAGAGGAAAAAGTTCGGACAATTTTATCCGAAACTGGAAGTATGGGGCAGAAAAGATGAAATCGACCGATCCGAATACGGAAGAGTGGGTTTACAGGTACTCCGATAAACAGAGCGGTCTGGTTGTCAAGTGTTTTGTTACCTGTTTCAAAGATTTTCAGGCCGTAGAATGGGTTCTGAAATTTTCCAATACTTCAGGAAAGAACACCCCTTTGATTGAAAAGGCAGCTGTTATTGACTATTCTTTTGTTTCAGAAGAAAAAGGAACTTTTGTCCTTCACCATGCCAGCGGAAGCAGTGCCCAACGAACAGATTTTCAACCCATTGATGACAAACTGGAGATCGGGAAGAGTACTTATATGACCCCGGTTGGCGGACGTTCGTCGGACAACACGGCTTTCCCGTTTTTCAATATCGAAATGCCCGGACAGCAGGGGATTATGATGGCTGTGGGCTGGACCGGAAAATGGTATGCCGATGTCCGTCAGTCGGATGAAAAAACGGTATTCCTGAAATCGGGAATGAAAAAAATGCGGATAAAACTAAATCCCAAAGAAGAAATCCGAACGCCGAAGATATGTTTGCTGTTTTGGGAAGGTGCAGACAGAATGATCGGCCATAATCAGTTCAGACAGTTTGTCCTGGCCCATCATACACGCAAGATAAACGGAAATCATCAAGAATTGCCGTTTTCAACTTTTCTGGCCCGCGAAGGGCCGCCTCCCTGCAATGAACATACCTGTGCAACGGAATCCTTTGCTGTTGCAATGATCAATCGTCATAAGCAATTCAATATTGTTCCTGAAGTGTTTTGGCTGGATGCCGGCTGGTATTTCTGTAAAGGAACCTGGTGGCAGGTTGGTAACTGGATCCCCAACAAAGAAAATTTCCCCAATGGTTTCAAACCTGTTACTGATGCTGCACATCAGGTCGGGGCTAAATTTCTTTTATGGTTTGAACCTGAGCGTGTAACAGAGGGAACTCAATTTGCCGGTTTGAATCCGGAGTGGCTGATAAAACTTCCGGACAATAAAAATATTCTCTTTAATCTGGGGAATAAAGATGCCCGGGTATGGCTGACAGATTATATTTCGGGTTTCCTTAAAAATGAGGGGATCGACTATTACCGGCAAGACTTCAACTTTGATCCGATGCCTTTTTGGGAAGCAAATGACAAGCCCGATCGTATCGGGATTTCTGAGATCAGGCATATTGAAGGGTTATATGCTTATTGGGACAGTTTGCTGGAGCGTTTCCCTAACCTTCTTATCGATAATTGCGCAAGTGGCGGACGGCGGATCGACCTGGAGACCATATCACGCAGTTCACCCCTGTGGCGAACGGATTACCAATATGGTGAGCCAAACGGTTCTCAATCCATCATGTACGGGCTGAGTTATTATATTCCGCTTCATGGAACCGGTAATTTTACGGTATCGCCCTATCATTTCCGTTCAAACCTGAGCACATCGATGGTCATCAACTGGGATATAAACAGTAAGGAACACGGGTTGCCGGAACTTCAGAAATATTTTCAGGATTTTAAACGCTTGCGCCCCTATTTTTATGAGGATTATTATCCCCTGACCGGCTATTCGACCGGTGATGATGCCTGGATGGCGTATCAGTTTAACCGGCAGAAGTTGAATGATGGTGTGATACTTGCCTTCAGACGGCAGAATTGCACAACTGAATCCATAACCATTAAACCTGGCGGGCTTGATGAAAAAAGCAATTATGAACTCTTTTATGAAGATACTGATAAGAAAATACAAATGACAGGTGCTGAATTGATGAAAGGTATTGATATCGCGATTCCTGAAAGTCCGGGGTCATTATTAATCAGTTATAAAAAAATATAGTATAAAAATGGGCATCTGTATGATAAAAAAAATTGTTACTGATCAACTGATATGTTCTTGCGATCCACCTCACCCCCGGCCCCCATAGCCGTCAACCTAAGGGATATTTCTGGTACAAAAGCAAGGTTGGAAGTTAGAGATTCGAAGACCAGTTTTGAATCTGAATTTCAGAATTCAAAACTGGTCCTCGAATCTCTGACTTCCTCCTTTATTAACTCCTTAAGTTGACGGCTATGGGGGCCGGGGGTGAGGTGGATCGCGGATCAGAAAGGATTGCGCAAGGAATCGCGATGGTGCCGGGGGTGATGTGAATCCCAGTTGATAGCCAGCTGAACAGTAACAACAAATTTCAGTTCTTTTACCTTGGAAATCCCATTTCAGCAGGAGAAATAAGTATGAGAATATTCAATCGAATTTACAGTCGATACTTCAGACTCCTATTCACTGGAGGGTTATTCTTATCGGCCTGCATCAGCGTACCTAAATCAATCGGGTCATCCTCTGAAAAGCAAATGAATATAAGTGCTGCAGGGAATCCAAAACCGGGGAAAGTGAATTATGGGCGGCCATTCGAGACGCCGGTGCGCCCGGCATTCATCACGTTGCCGCCCGGTTCCGTGGAACCGCTGGGCTGGCTGCGCGACTGGTGTCTCGCCGCACGGGATGGATATACCGGGCACATGGATGAGGTTGATGTTGCTTTTCGGCAAGCATGGGCCGCCAACTATACAATGACTGGTGAGAAACTCGACTGGCCCCAAGGGGGATGGCCCTATGAAGGAGGAGGATACTGGTTCGATGGCTTGATCCGACTGGGCTATGTGCTGCACGACGACTCGCTGATCCAGCAGGCGAAAAGACGGCTCGATGTAGTCGTGGCCAACATGAATTCAAACAGCATTCTCTTCATGTGGTGGCTCAATAAAAATAATCCCGACGATTTAACAGCGGCAAGAGGAGATACAAAATATCCTTTACCTTCAGAAACGATAGAATGGCCTTTATGGGCCAGCGGTTTCCTGGAACCGGTATCGCCGGATGCCCGACAACAAACCCGGGGCCGAGGAATATGATCATGGTGTACATTTTCTTGAAAGCACGACACCCTGGGCTCTCGGGTACCTGTGGACAGGCAACAGGGAATTCCTCGAAGCGGCCATGGGATGGAACGACCTGCTCCAGCGCGATGCCATGCAGCCCTATGGTGTGTTCGTCGCCGATGAATTCTGCGGTCCTGCCGGTGCATATCGGGGAACAGAAACCTGCGACGTGTCGGCCTATATGTGGAGTCAAACCGAACTGTTGAGAATCGGTGGGCAGGGAGTCATGGGAGACCGGGTGGAACGGGCGTTTTTCAATGCGGCTCCGGCTGTTGTATCGCGCGATTTCACCACTCATGTCTATACCCAGATGCCTAACCGGATAGTGGCTGGTGACAACGGGCGCAATTACCGAAAGAAGCAATGGCCATTGTGCTGCACCGCTTCACTCAACCGGATGCTGCCCAACTATTTGGTGAACATGTGGATGGCGACTTACGACAACGGACTGGCAGCTACAACTTATGGACCCTGCAAGGTTTCCGCTCTGGTAAGCAATCATGTACCCCTTGAACTGACGTGCCGGACAGACTATCCTTTCAACGATGTCATCGATATTACCGTCAACCCGCTGCACACAGCGACTTTTCCCCTTTCCTTCCGTATTCCGGGCTGGTGCACTAATCCCGGTATTATGGTGAACGGTGCAGTTGTCAAAATGACACCAAACACCAATGGTTTTGTGCGCATCGAACGTCAATGGAAATCAAACGACCGGATACGTCTGCAATTTCCCATGTCGGTTCGTGTTACAACCGGGCGTGATTCGAACGCTGATGGTGCCCCCTACGCATCAGTCGGTTATGGGCCACTTCTCTTCGCTCTGCCGATTCCGTACACAACAAACGAAAACACCCCCGACTCAACTGCTAAATGGAATTATGCGCTGGATACTCAGGGTGAGTTTCCGGGTTCTGACATTACGGTCGAGCGCAAACCGATGCCTGTCAGGTGGAACTGGCCGGCGGAGTCGCCAGTAAAATTACACATCAATGTGGTGAGTTTCAATTGGGATGGGAAAGCCCTTCCGGGCAAGCCAGTTGCCGATAACGGCTTAATAGGGAAAAAAACCGGTCTGATCCCTTATGGTTGTACTCAATTCCGTGTTTCGATGTTTCCGGTTACCGAACGGACATTCCACCTTTCGGGTCTGGCGAAACCGGTTCAACCGATAGGGAAATAAATACTTGCAGATATTCGCGAATATACCAGGGAAACTAATTAGGTGCTGTGATGCGTTCGGCTTTCTTTTCTGTCAGGCCAGTTTAACAAAATTGTCTTCGAGTTTTACGTTAAAATTAATCTCTGCTTTTAATGCCTTGAAAACTTTCAAAACGGTGTCAATTGTCGCACTGTTAGCACTGCTTTCAAGTTTAGAAATTTGAGCTTTCTGCACTCCAACGAGTTTGCCAAGTTCTTCTTGTGTCAAATGGCGTTCTTGTCTTGCAGATTTAATCATTTTTCCCAACACGTCCATACGAAGTTCATATTCGTATTCGTCACGGTCACTTGTCCCGACTTTGCCGATATACTTGTCTTTCATTTCGGTAAGCGAATATGTCTTGATTTCTTTCGTTGCCATATGTTTTACTTTTTTGGTTTATTTTGAAAATATTTATCTCTCAGTCTTTCTGCTCGGTCAATTTCATTTGCCGGCACTTTGTCAACTTTTTTTATGAAACCGTGGGTAGCAATTACCAGAGTTTCTTTATTGTCTGACTTGTCCCAAAATGCAAGCAGTCTGATTTGAAGTCCTGCAAATTTTGTCCGAAGCTCCCAAATGTCATTTTCCAGTTTCTTGAACAATTTCAGGTTATTCGTCTGTTCAGCAAGGTCAATATTGTAAAATATTTTTTTGATGGTCTTTGGGTCAAGTTCTGCTATAAACTCGTATGCTTCTTCCATAAACCTTGTCTCAAAATATCTCATTTGTAATATTCTTTGTTAAACGTCACAAAGATAAGTAAAGTTTCTAAATTTGGAAACAAAAGTTTTCGCAATGTCGTTCGGGGTCGTCTTTTAAGCTGCCGCATAACGGCTGAGCGCTATGACAAGTGGCAGATTGAGAGGCACTTAGCTGTCAACCAACACGAATGTGTGTGCGGGCGACGAAGCTTCAATTATACTCCAAAACCCGCCATTTGTTATAGCCTTAGTGGCAGCCGATTATTGATTTTCATTAAAATCCAAATTACTCTTTCCAATGTTGCAAATGGAACAAAGTGTCTGAAAGTTTTCATTTACTGTCTCACCCCCTTTGTCCCAAGATAGAATATGATCAACATGTAAAATTATTTCAGGGTTGGTAGCTGGACTTCGTCCACAAACCAAACACTTGAAATTGTCTCTTCTCATTATCAGAAAACGAAGTCGCCAGTTAATATCCCTTTTTGTTTGGTGTTTTTTAGCAAGGTCCGTTTTTATCTCAAGGATTTTTTGATTTGCTACTTCCTCATTGTTCACATATTCGATAAACAACTCTAATGCTTTCATCCAACTTCAAAAGCGAGTGACATACGTATTAGCTCCATATCTTGATATTGGTCTTATCATTTCTTTGTTTCGTGGTTGTCGGCCCAATCTGACCCAAACATTCTGAATATTTTGTAAGAGTTCTTCGTCTGAAATTTGATAATTATTAGACCTTTTCAGACCGATTTTGTCTAAAGCTGTATTCCATCCTCCAAGCCTTTTCAAAATTGTACTACTTGAATATTTCCCCAATTTGTCATATTCAATCATTGTCAAGGTGTCTTTGCCAAGATTACTTGCTGCTTTTTTAAGGTCGTCAAGTAAGTCTTGTTCAGGAGTATTCTGGTTATATCGTTTTAATGTAAAATCCATGTCGGTTGTTGTTTTTCTATGATTGCCACTAACGGTCCGGCAATATGGCCAGAAAGGGATTGCGGAGAACGTCACAATCCGCCTGCACAAAACTTGATGCGGGTGATAAGCTTCGCATACCTCTAAAACCCTTTTTGGCTATATTGCGTGTTGCCTGCCGTGTTTTTTTAGTTTTAACTCAGCCAGTTGATTTTTGATATATTCCTTTTCTTGCTCAAAAGTCATATCCATTATTTCCATACTAAATTTATCACGTATATCACGCATTTTTTTTACTAAATCCGTCTTATTGGTTGTCGTTTTCATAATCAAAAATTTCTTTTGGTGTCCGTATTTCGGTCATTTGATACCCCTCTCTGAAATTTATCGAATTGTATCCCCTAATCCGCTCAAGGTTTACAATATGTTTAAAATTCCAGCTTACCAAAACATCTGCTTTATTTATAGTTGCCAAAGCTATATGCTGGCAGTCAGCACGACTAGCTTTCCCAACCACTTTCTCTGATATGTATTTTTCAGAAAGTTCTCGTGCTTCATCAGTCAATTCAACTCTCACTATCAAATTGCCTGGTAATGATTCAAAGAAATCCTGAATATAATTGGGTGCTCTATATAACTCCAATTCTAAAATCTCTGAAACAATTATTTTAATCCGTTTTTCCAAAATCCTTTCAAAAAAAGGTTTGGTTTCTTTTTCAAACTCCTTATCAAAGTATCCGCCAAAAACAGAAGTATCTATGTAAATTCGTTTTATCATGGAAGCAAATTTACAAAATTTTCAATCACATCGCTATGCCGTTTTTCTTAACATGGCAGGTAACGAGTTGCTTGAAGAAGGCTTATTACACGAAAACTTTCGGGTATCTGAAATGTAGTATACCTGGTGACCATTTTGCAAATCAGTGTTTAAATTTGAACTCATTCATTTTGCCTGAATCTGTTGATCTCTGCCCACAATCCCTGTGCAGGCTTTGATACATAAAAAACCTCCTCTCCGTCAGGCATGATATTTTCACCCTCCTTCATCTTTAATGGATCATACTTTTTCACCACCACATCATAATCGGCATAGTTGCAGAAAACTGATTCTATTTCTTGTCTGGTTATCTTTTTGGCGGCATAAGTTACCTTAAACCGGTTATTGGTATGGCTGATCATCATTTGAGAAAGGGGAACCATGTATTCCATCATCTGTCCGCTGTCCCTCGCCATTTGAAGTAAAACCTCAGGATCCCGGTATCCGTATTTCCGGATGAAAGAGTCGGTAAAAGCATTTTCTCCAAATGACTGGATCCCCGCGCAAAGTATAATCAACTCACCGCCATCGGCGATGCACATTTGGGTTCTTAAAAGTGCTTTGTTCCCCACCCAGACAGATTTGAACTCTTCGGGATCGAGATAGGCGACCACTTTCTTAAATTCCTTGTTCAACAGGCTGATATTTACCTGCTGACATAATTTTGCCCCCTGCAGGTAACATTCCTCATCGTTCCCTGCAAAGATCCCGCGGGTGACAATCTGATCGTCGGTATGGGTCCCCCTGACCGTCATGATATAGGAAACCGGCAGGTGCCGTATGAAATTCCTGCTCATGTAATTCAGCACTTTTCTCACCGGTGAACTGATGTGCCCCATCATTTTTTCAGTTCCGTACAAGGCCCCGATCATGTGTGTTTTGCCAATGATGTCCTTACCGCCGGTCCCTACCAGAATGTTTTTATTGTGGTTGGCTATTCCGATCAGTTCATGCGGGACCAATTGCCCTACCGAAATGATCTGATCCCAGTTACCCTCCACAAGTAACCGGTTGATCTCGCAATTTATCGGCCAGTCAACCAGTCCACCGGTAAGTTCGCTTGTGGTCGCTGAAGGGATGGTACCCATCACGATAACATCTTTTTGCCAGTCGTGCCTTTTGAAATGTTCATGAGGAATACCGGGAAACATCAATGATATTTCTTCACCGGACATAGCGGTATGGGTCCCGACAGCAGGCATTATTTCAACATGGCTCTGACTTTTTAATTTTTCATACAGCAGGCACACAATCTCTCCCGCATAGGAATGATAGCGGGTAAAGTCAGGCGGGAGCAGCAATATGCGGTCAAGTTTGCCAAGCTTGCTGAGCATGGAATCGATCAGGTCCGAAATATGTGATAAGCTGATGGTAGTATCCGCCTTACCTTCCGCAAAATACATCATGATACCGGTCCTCCGGTTTGTTTCATCTTTTTCATACCGATAATACCTATTTCCATTGCCTGCGTGCTGCTAAAAAGGTTTGGGTTAAAATGGTTTCATCATCAAGCATCGCTGCTTTCTCCAATACTCTGGAAACTGAATTCGGAACATCGAGAGAGGTTAATCTCATGATCGGACTATCGAGGTAATCAAAATACCTCTCAGTAAGTTCGGCGGCTATTTTTGCTCCGATGGAATGATTCACCGGAGCTTCCTCAACCACAACAGCCGCACCGGTCTTTTTCAACGATTCGCCTATGGTTTCAAAATCGAGTCCGGGCAAATCAATGGTCCGTAAATCAATAATTTCAACAGAAATTCCTTTTTCCTTAAAATCTGATATTAATTTTTCACAACGATAAGCCATTACTCCATAGGTAATTAAGGTTATATCATTACCTGGCGAAATGATCCTTGCCTTGCCAAAAGGAATAAAATAATCCATATCATTTTCCGGTACCGGGAATTTCAGGGAATATAGCAGATGATGTTCAATAATAACAACCGGATCGTTCGATTGCATGGCGGTATTAAATAATCCGATATAGTCAAACGCATTGGAGGGAGCAACAATCCGCCATCCGCTAAACAGGGCATACAATCCAACAGGATCCATTGAATGCTGGCCACCATAGCCACAACCGACAGCAATCCGGGTTCTCAAAACCAAAGGAATATCAGTGGTATTGCCATACATATGCCTTGCTTTTGCTATCTGGTTAAAAATCTGATCGGCAGCAACAAGCGAGAAGTCGGGAAACATGATTTCAATTACCGGGCGCATCCCCGACATGGCAGCACCCAAACCTAATCCGGTGAAACCAGCTTCGGAAATAGGGGTATTAAGCACCCGGTCAGGATATTTTTCAGGTAATCCTTTGGTGGCGCCATAGGCACCTCCTCCAAAGTTTGCGACTTCTTCACCCAACACAATCGTGCCTTTGTCTTTTTCAAGCCATCTGCCGGTTGCAGAAGCGATAGAATCGGAATATTTTATTTCTTTAAAGGCAGAAAAATCCACTGTTTCACTGAATTTAGTATCGTCAAACTCACTGCAATCGCTTCTCACTCCTATCGATGCCGATTCGGGGCGAGGGAACATTCCTTCTTTAACTGTTCTCCTGACTGTTCCTTCTGTATAAAAATCCACGGCATTCTTAACGGCCTGAGAGGCCATTTCTCTTGTATGGTTAGTTTCCTTTTTAGTAAAAATATCATGCTCCAATAGATTTTCAGGCAAAGTTGTTACTACCTCCATTTTCATGCGGATATCTTCTTCTTCTTTCGTCCGGTATTTGAAGGCACTGCCCGGCTGATCTCCCGCATGGTGATACCGCCTGTAGCATTTTGCTTCCACAAAACAAGGCCTGCTGTTCTTCCTGATATCTTCAGTAATTGATGTCATCAGCTGATATATTGCTATGG
>JAPLDV010000362.1 GCA_026391235.1 Bacteroidia bacterium
TTTCGGCAATGCGCTGCCTTAAAGACGGGATTCCCTGCATGGGGGCATACTGGTTGTGCCCTAAGGCCATGTGTTTTGCGACAAGCTCACGCAGTTCCGCAGATACATCAAAATCGGGAAACCCCTGCGAGAGATTGATGGCGCCTGTATCGTTGGCCAGTTTGGACATCACGGTAAAAATCGTAACGCCAACATTCGACAGTTTGGAAGGTAGTTTGGTCACCATATTCTCTATCCATTTTCCTTCTTTTTCGCTTTATTGCTTATATTAATTGAACAGATTGTCAATTAAATTTACAATTTGTTCTTCTGATGTCAGAATCCGAATATTATTTTTACGACGGAAAAGTCCGCCGCATTCATGGTACAAATTTCTCAAGAAATAATTATTTCTTGACATACTCATTACATTGAGATAATTTACTCAACAAATTGAGTAAATATTATGTATAAGCGACCCCTATATAAAACTTTAAAAAAGAGAATGTCCGAAAAGAGAAAATTCATTCAGGTTCTTTTCGGACCCCGTCAAACAGGCAAAACAACCATCGTCCGCCAGTTGATGGAAGATTTAAAAATCCTGTCGCATTACGCCTCCGCCGATGAACCGGCGTTAAAAGGCACAGCCTGGATAGAACAGCAATGGGAAACAGCGCGCGTTCAATCCGTCGGGAAACAGGCGCTGCTTATTCTCGATGAAATTCACAAGATTCCAAACTGGTCTGAAACCATCAAAAGATTATGGGATGAGGACACGGTAAAACGCCTGCCCCTGCATGTCATTCTCCTTGGTTCAGCCCCTTTATCCATTCAAACCGGCTTGTCGGAAAGCCTGGCTGGACGCTTTGAAGTCATTCCCGTTACGCACTGGTCATATCCTGAAATGCACGATGCCTTTGGATGGAACATCAATCAATATATATGCTATGGCGGCTATCCCGGCTCGGCTGACCTGCTCGTTAAAAGTACTGAAGAGAATTTTAAAAGATGGCGCCACTACATCATGGAATCCCTGATTGAAACGGCCGTTTCCCGTGACATTCTTCAAATGACACGGATAGACAAACCGGCTTTGCTGCGTCGAACATTCGATCTCGGCTGCGCATATTCCGGCCAGATTCTGTCCTACCAGAAAATGCTCGGACAGTTGCACGATGCCGGCAATACCACGACGCTGGCCCATTACCTTGATTTACTGGAAACTGCCGGGTTGATTAAAGGATTACAGAAAATCAGCCTGGAAAAAGTGAGACAACGAGCATCAAGTCCCAAACTGATTGTTCTCAATACGGCGTTAATGACCGCTTCAGCAAACAAAAATCTGCACGCAGCGCAAAAAGAATCCGATTATTGGGGACATCTTGTAGAAACGGCCATCGGCGCGGCGCTGATAAACAGTCACAAAGGCGGTGAAGGTGAAGTGTTCTACTGGTCGGGAAACAATAGAGAAGTTGATTTTATCGTAAAGATTAAAGATAAAATAATTGCCCTGGAAGTAAAAAGCGGGGCGAAAAAAACATCCCTTCCCGGTATGGAAGAATTTGCAAAATCATATCCGAAATGCCGAAAACTTCTCGTCGGCGCACAGGGTATTCCGATAGAACAATTCCTGTCTCAAACAATCGAAATTATAGCGACACTCGCTAAGAACTAGCTCTGCGACGTAATGAAACCCAAGTTTTAGAAGTGAAACGCGCTAAAACTTATAGGTTGAATTATCACCTGTGGTGATTCGAAGCGTAAGTGGAGCTATCCCCTGAACGTAGTGAATGGAGATGAGTACCTTTAAACTATCCCCGGAACGAAGCGAAGTGGGATAAAGAAGTATTACGTAATAGTCTAGTTTTTTTATTGCGGAAAACTAGTATGGTGTCCCTGGATTTCAGGATATGAGCCAAGAGGAGACTTGATAATCATATAAAAGGCACCTCCAAAGCATAGCAGAAGAGATGAAAATGTTCTACTATGCTTTGGTAAAGAGACCAATCTAAACCAGGGAGGTGCTTAAATGCAATTGTACACGGCTTTTGATTTACATGCAAACAACAGTTACGTTGCTATTATCGACCAAGAGGGGC
>JAPLDV010000042.1 GCA_026391235.1 Bacteroidia bacterium
AATCAAAACCAATCTATCTCACTAAAAATGATTTTATCAAGCGGGTGATGGATTTTGAAAAGAACAAAACAGAGTGGGTTTACAAAGGGGACAAGCCGGCTATCGTTGATTTTTATGCTGACTGGTGCGGACCGTGTAAAAAGGTTGCCCCTGCCCTTGAAGAACTGGCCGGAGAGTACGCAGGCAAAATTTACATTTACAAAATCAATATCGATAAAGAACCTGAGCTGGCCGGCTTGTTCGGAGTGAAGAACATTCCTACATTCCTGATTATACCGATGAAAGGCAAACCATCGATGTCCTCAGGCGCCAGTGCCAATCATACTGAGAACAAAACACGTTTCAAGCAGATCATCGATGATGTCCTGTTGAAATAGCCCGGATTATTCGTTCAGGTATTTGATCAGGCCGGGCTTATCCAGTATCCGTACCGACCTGTTCTGAGCTGAAATCAGGCGTTCATCTTCCAACTCGCCCAGGGCACGCGCCACCGACGGACGTGCCACACCGAAAAGGTCGGCAAGTTCCTGCTGGCTGGCGGGAATAGTTATAACACCTGCGGCATCCGGTTTCAATCCGATCAGGTAATGGGCAATCTTTCCCTTAATGGTCTTAAAAGAAAGAAACTTGATTTTTTTGGAAAGAAACTGTGCCTTTGATCCGACCAGGTTCAGGTAGTTCATCTGAATGGTTTCATTCATTCGCAGCAGTTTCAGGAATTCTCCCCTATAGATTACCAGGACTTTTACCGGTTCATTCGCCAAAACATCAACAGGAAACCTGTTCTCATTACCAAAAAGGAATGCTCCTGCTAGCGGTTTGGGGGCCGGAACATCTTCAATCTTGATAACATGACCGGAAAAATCGGTCATTTCTCCCCGGGCGGATCCTTCCAGCAAAATCATCAGGCGATTAACCTCGTCTCCCTGCATGGCCAGGACCTCATCCTTACCATAAGATTTTATCTGAAACTGTAGATTTCCAAACAGCTCCAATAATAATTCCGGAGAAACCCCTCTCAGGATCGGACATTGCGCCGCTTTCTCGATCCAGTACATCAATTTAAATTTTGTAACAATTGTAACAATTTATCATCACAAAAGACCATAGATTTGCTGAAAAATACGATAAAAAAGATGAAAAGAGAGATAATAAACATCGATGAAGACCTGTGCAACGGATGTGGTTTATGTGTTCCCAACTGCCACGAAGGTGCATTACAGGTAATTGACGGGAAAGCACGCCTTGTAAGTGATCTCATGTGCGACGGGCTTGGTGCCTGCATCGGTCACTGTCCCGAGGGCGCCATCACCATAGAAGAACGCGAAGCGGAACCTTACGATGAGATTAAGGTCATGCAGCAGATGATCGGCAAAGGAAAAAATACCATGATTGCTCACCTGGGCCATTTGAAAGAGCATGGGGAAAAGGATTTTCTGCGCCAGGGCGTGAAATTCATGCTGGAAAATCAGGATAAGTTCGATTATAATGCCGATGATATTCTTGAAGCGGTTCACAACCTGCCAATGGGCAAAGGAGCTCAGGTTAAAGCGGAAAATCACCACCACAACAATCACAACAATCACAACCACGATGATCACCAGGATCACCAGAATCACGGTCATGCAGCGGAGGACACCGGGGGCAGTTGCGGCTGTGCCGGATCCAAAACCCAGACTTTTGCACCCATTCCGGCAGCAGAACCTATGTCAGGCCGGATTCTTGCCTCTGCCCTCACCCACTGGCCAGTGCAGATGCATTTGATCAATCCGAGGGCGGGCCATTTCCAGGGATCGCATTTATTGCTTGCTGCAGATTGCACCGCGTTCAGTCTGGGCAGTTTTCATCCCGGCTACCTGCAGGGCAAAACACTGGCTATAGCCTGTCCGAAGCTCGACTCCAACCGCGAGGTGTATGTTGAAAAACTCAGGATATTAATTGACGAGAGCAGGATTGACATGATGACCGTGATGATCATGGAAGTGCCCTGCTGCTCAGGACTGCTGCAAATGGCTGAACTGGCTCTCTCGCAGTGCATCCGGCAGATCCCTGTAAAATTGATTATCGTATCAGTTGACGGGAAGATCAAGCAGGAAGGATGGCATAAAGTAGCGTGAGGACTGTAGAGACGCATAATTGCGTCTTTAACGTCGAGAAGGTAAAGAGGGTTATGAACGTTAAGAGGATCAAGAACGTACCCAGGTAACTTTTAGCTAATTTGGCGGGATGAAAAATCCTGCAGAAATGAAGCCGGCAACACCTTTGACGAGGTTTATCGTTGTTTTTCTTTTCCCGGTTCTCGTATTCCATCTATTTACCATTCAAAGCTTTGCACAGGAATTCGGAAGGTTCAAGCCGGGTATCAATTGGCAGCAGATCAGTACTCCTGCGGTTCGGGTGATATTTCCGAAGGGGTTGGAATCCCAGGCCACCAGGGTTGCCAATAATATCCTCTATATCAATAAAAATAACCGGACCAGTATTGGTCCGCTATCGAAAAAACTCGATCTTATCCTGAATAACCAGGGAATAATTTCCAACGGATATTTTACCCTCATGCCATTCCGTTCGGAATTCTTTACCATCCCGTTGCAGGATGGCAATGAACTGGGAACCACCGAATGGCTGGATATTCTTTCCGTTCATGAATACCGTCATGCCCTGCAATATATGAACCTCCGGCGCGGCTTCAACAAACTCGCCTATTACTTTTCCGGTGAGATTGGATGGGGAGTAATGGTTAATCTGGCAATTCCCGGCTGGTATTTCGAAGGAGATGCCGTTGCCACCGAGACGGCGCTTACCAACCAGGGCCGAGGCCGAATACCATCTTTCCTTAAGCAATCCAAGAGCATCCTGCTGAATGACAGGAAATACAGCTATATGAAAGCCCGGAACGGCTCTTACCGCGACATAGTTCCTAACCAGTACGAGCTGGGGTATCTTTTATGCAGCTATGGCAGGGAAAAGTTCGGAAATGACCTGTGGCCCAAAGTAATTAATCAGACCTCCTGGTTTGACTGGATGATTTATCCATTCTCAACTGCTGTTCGTACTCATACCGGCATGAATACCCGTCAATTCTACAACAAGGCGTTGTCGGATTATAAAAAAAAATGGAAAAAAGAGACCAGTACCTCGGGCCTAACCCCATTCTCCAATCTGTCGCATCCGGCAAAAACCATCACGAATTATCGTTTTCCTGTGTTTGAGCAAGACGGAAATCTGCTCGTATACAAAGACAGCTATAAAGAAATCGGAGCCATTTATCGAATTAGTCCGGACGGAAAGGAGG
>JAPLDV010000580.1 GCA_026391235.1 Bacteroidia bacterium
TGGCGTGGTTGGCCAGGGACTGTAGAAAGTCTTACAGGATGTTCAAACCGCCGATGCTACCATCAAATACATCTGTGTAAAACAGAAAGATAAACCAAGAAGCGTTGATAGTAAGCTAATTACTTTCAACCCCGATGATTTGCTGAATGATCCTGAAGTAAATCTGATCGTGGAATTGATCGATGATGCCCATGCGGCTTATGAGATAGTAAAGACTGCCTTGCTGAAAGGCAAGTCGGTGGTCTCCGGGAATAAAAACATGCTTGCGCATCACCTGAGGGAATTAATAGATATACAGAGAGATAATAATGTGGCGTTGCTTTATGACGCTTCGGCCTGCGGGAGTATCCCGGTTATCCGTAATCTGGAGGAGTATTACGATAACGACCTTCTGCAATCTATTACCGGTATCCTGAACGGGTCGTCCAATTTTATTCTTACCCGGATCTTCCAGCAGGGTTGGACTTATGACGAAGCCCTGAAACATGCGCAAAAACTGGGATTTGCCGAGAGTAATCCTTCTTTTGACGTAGATGGTTTCGACAGTATGTTTAAGCTGATCATCCTGGCCCTGCATGGTTTCGGGACCCTGGTTGATCCGGAAGAAGTTTTCCATTACGGCATCAGCAATGTTTCCGACCATGACATCCAGTATGCACGTGAAAAAAGCAGGAAAATAAAGCTTGTGGCCCAGGTGAGCAAGGTTAACGGCAAGAAATTCAGCATGTTTGTATTGCCGAAACTGGTAAGTCCTGATGAATACATTTTCAACGTTGAAGAGGAGTATAACGGGGTGATCATTGAAGGACAGTTTTACGATAAGCAATTTATGTTCGGCAAAGGGGCAGGCGCCTTTCCAACCGGATCCGCGGTGCTATCCGACATTACGGCCAGAAAGCACAATTACCGGTATGAGTATAAAAAACTGAATTTCTTTGCTTCCCCTTTGTATACCAGGGATATAGCCATTGAAGTGTATGTCAGATATCATGACCTGGTTGATCTTAGCCACTTTGATTTTGACACTATTTCGGAGAAATATACCGGGCCCGATTATAATTATGTGATCGGCAGGCTGAAATTGGATAACTTGCATAAAATGAAGAACCTCATCAGGAAGTTAAACGTTTTTATTGCCTGGACCGGGAAAATTGATTGATATGATAAAAAGCCCTTCCTATTTGCGGTTGTCGGATGCCCTGGCATCGGAAATCCTCGTTCTTGACGGAGCGATGGGGACCATGATCCAGAAGCTTGGACTAACTGAATCTGATTATCGATCCGGTGATTTGGTCAACCATTTTGTGCCGCTAAAAGGGAACCACGATTTGCTTAATTTGTCAAAACCAGATGCGATTTGTACTGTTCATCGGCAGTACATCGATGCAGGAGCACGGGTAATCGAGACTAATACCTTTAATGCCAATTCGATATCCCAATCTGATTACAATACCGGGCATCTTGTTTACCTGATTAATCTCGAAGCCGCCAAAATTGCCCGCCGGGCAGCCGGTAATGACGTATTTGTTCTGGGCGCAATCGGACCGACGAACCGGACGGCGTCTATGTCGCCCAAAGTAGATGATCCGGGATACCGCAATATAACTTTCGACCAATTGGCTGAAGCTTACCAGCAGCAAGCAGCAGCGTTGCTGGATGGTGGCGTTGACGGATTCCTGCTTGAAACGATATTTGATACGCTTAATGCCAAGGCAGCCATCTACGGGCTGCAAGAGGAATTCCTTAAACGAGGTCAGGAATGGCCGATCGCAATTTCGGTTACTATCACCGATGCCAGCGGCCGGACCTTATCCGGCCAAACCCTGGAAGCCTTTTTCTATTCGATTCTTCATGCCAATCCACTGGTGGTTGGAATTAATTGTGCCTTAGGTGCTAAGGAGCTTCTGCCTTATCTTAGAGAACTCCGCCGATTGACAGATCAGTACGGGAGGGCCTTAATGCCCTCCCGCTCAGAACCCTCCCATCCAATATTCACCTCTGCCCATCCCAATGCCGGCCTGCCGAACGAACTCGGTGATTATGATCAATCAGCCAGGGAGATGGCCGGATGGATCCGGATTTACCTTGACGAGGGTTTGGTTAACCTCATCGGCGGCTGTTGCGGTACGACCCCTGATCATATAAATGCTATCGCACAGCTCGCCGGTGAAACAAATATTCGTAGGGGAGGACCAACCTCAGCGCCCTCCCACAATAAGGCACACCGTTTTTTGCGGCCTTGAACCGCTCATCATCCGACCGGAATCGAATTTCATCAATATCGGCGAACGGACGAATGTTGCTGGTTCAAAGCAATTTGCGCGCCTGATCAGGGAAGGGAAATTTGAGGAGGCCCTTACCGTTGCCAGGGAGCAGATTGAAGGCGGAGCGATGATGATCGATGTATGCATGGATGATCCGTTGCTGGATGCACCGGAGTCGATGGGCCGGTTTCTCCGTATGGTGGCAACGGATCCTGATATTGCACGCGTGCCGGTAATGATAGATTCATCAAGGTTTTCCGCAATCCAGGAAGGATTAAAAAATACACAGGGCAAATCGGTCGTTAATTCCATCAGCCTGAAAGCCGGAGATGAGATGTTTATTGAGCAGGCACGATATATACGCCGATTAGGTGCAGCAGTGATTGTGATGCTGTTTGATGAACTCGGTCAGGCAGACACCTTTAAGAGAAAAATCGCGATTGCCCGACGATCCTATGAATTGCTCATCAATGAGGTGAATTTCCCTCCCGAAGATATTATTATCGATCCCAATGTATTGGCGCTTGCAACAGGGATGGAAGAGCACAACCGTTATGGTTTGGCTTATATTGAGGCCACCAGGTGGATCAAGCAAAACCTTCCCGGCGTGAAAGTGTCGGGTGGAGTAAGCAACCTGTCGTTTGCCTTCCGTGGCCGCGAAAATATCCGGCAGGCCATGCATGCCGTGTTCCTGTATCACGCCATTCGTGCGGGTATGGATATGGGTATTGTGAATCCCACCCTCCTTCAGGTTTATGATGAGGTGAATCCAGCATTGCTGAAACTGGCTGAGGATGTGGTGCTTAACCGGAGAAAGGATGCTACCGATAGATTATTGGCCTATGCAGAAAAGACAGGCGGAACGGATAAAAAAAGTGCAGGGCAGATTGAGGATTGGAGGTCTCTGAATGTCAAGGACCGCCTAATCCATTCGATGGTTGCCGGTATTGTGGATTATATTGAGACCGATGTTGAAGAAGCCCGGCACCTGTATGAATTTGCGCTTGAAGTGATTGAGCAGCCGCTGATGGAAGGCATGGGGATAGTAGGGGACCGCTTCGGATCCGGCAAGATGTTTCTCCCCCAGGTAATAAAAAGTGCAAGAGTGATGAAAAGGGCAGTAGCTTATCTGACCCCGTTTATTGAAGCCCAGAAACTTACCGGTGCCAGCTCAAGTAATGCCGGTAAAGTAGTTCTTGCCACCGTTAAGGGCGATGTGCATGATATCGGTAAAAACATTGTGGGTGTGATCCTGCAATGCAATAATTATGAGGTTATTGACCTCGGGGTTATGGTTCCGGCCGAAAAAATCATAGCCACGGCCATCCGTGAGAAAGCAACAATAATCGGTTTAAGCGGATTGATTACCCCATCACTTGAAGAAATGGCCTACGTGGCAGGCGAGATGCAGAAAGCCGGACTCAGCCTGCCGCTGCTCATCGGCGGTGCCACAACTTCTGAATTGCATACAGCTCTCCGGATCGATCCTCATTATGAGGGCCCGGTTGTTCATGTGAGGGATGCATCCCGGGTAGTAGGTGTTACCAGCCTGCTTTTATCCAATGAAATGTCTGAAGCCAGGAAGCTCGAAGTTAAAACGGCCTATGAGAAGATCCGGGTCGATTACGCCAACCGCGATAAGGCTGCCGGCTATATTCCCCTGAATCAGGCAAGAGAGAATTCGTTGAAGATTAATTTGGAAGGCGGAGCCGGTATCTCTAAGCCCAATCAATTGGGACTGGTTGAGTATTTTGATTTTCCGCTGGAAAAACTGATCCCTTATATCGACTGGTCGTTTTTCCTTTATACCTGGGATATTCGTGGCAGGTACCCGGCAATTCTGGAAGATCCGTTGAAAGGAGCAGAGGCAAAGACCCTCATCGCAGACGCGGAAGAAATGCTGAAAGATATTATTGCCAATAAGTGGCTGAAAGCGAATGGAATAGCAGGAATTTTCCCGGCTAACTCGGATCATGAGGATATTATTACGTTTGATTCTGAGGATGATTCAAAAGAGCTGGAACGTTTTTATTTTCTTCGTAATCAGGAACAAAAGGAACCGGGAGTGCCCAATCTTTGTTTATCCGATTTTATTGCATCCGCAGATACCGGAATCAAGGATTATATCGGACTGTTTGCTGCAACGGCCGGTATCGGGGCGGATGAAAAAAGCAGGGAATTTGCTGCCCAAAATGATGACTACAGGTCGCTGATGTTAAAGGTGCTGGCTGACAGGCTCGCAGAGGCATTTGCAGAATGGCTGCATAAAGAGGTCAGAAAAGTGATCTGGGGTTATGTGCCTACTGAAAACCTGAATACCGAGGAGCTGCTGAAAGAGGCATACCGCGGCATCCGGCCGGCAATCGGCTATCCCAGCTGTCCGGATCATGAGGATAAACTGACCCTTTTCAGGCTGTTGGATCCGGAAAAGAAAACAGGAATTGATCTCACCGAAACACTTGCCATGCATCCTGGTGCATCAGTGGCAGGTCTCTATTTCGTGCATCCTGAATCGAGATATTTCCAGGTCGGGCGAATCGGTGAGGACCAGGTCAAGGATTATGCCCGGCGCCGGGGGATATCCATACAACATGCTGAAAAACAACTGGCAACACACCTGAATTACCGATGAAAGTCACCGAGCATATCGAAAAACTGACCGGCCCGAAAGTTTCTTTTGAAATTCTTCCGCCCACCAAGGGATCGAGTATTCAAACCATTTACGATACCCTTGATCCTTTGATGGAATTTAAACCTCCATACATCAATATCACTTATCATCAGGCCGAAGTTGATCTCAAACAGCGGCCTGACGGGTTGCTCGAACCGCGTGTAGTCAGGAAAAGGCCCGGAACCGTGGCCATTTCAGCAGCTATACAAAACCGTTATGGGGTGGATGTGGTTCCTCACCTGATTTGTGGGGGATTTTCGAAGGAAGAAACCGAAGATGCCCTGATTGATTTACATTATCTGGGGATACACAATGTGTTGGTAGTCAGGGGTGATGCAAATCCATTGACCGGTCGTTTCACCGCCGAAAAGAATGGTCACGAACATGCTCTGGACCTTCTGAAGCAGGTTGTCGATCTTAAAAACGGAATTTATCTCGAAGATGATCTGGAAAATCCCGAACCATTGGATTTTTCTCCGGGTGTTGCCGCTTATCCCGAAAAGCATCTGGAAGCTCCGAACTTCGAGAGTGATCTGTTTTTTCTGAAGGCCAAAGTGGATGCCGGAGCCGAATATGTTGTTACACAGATGTTTTTCGATAACCGCAAGTTTTTCAGCTTCGTCGAGGCCTGTCGCAATACCGGCATAACCGTGCCTATCATCCCCGGAATCAAACCCGTATCGATCAAAAGGCATCTGAATATATTGCCACAGACATTTAAAGTAGATATCCCGCCGGAGCTCTCACGTGAGATGGACAAATGTAAAAACAATGATGAAGTTAGGCAGGTGGGTATTGAATGGGCCATCCGGCAATCCAAAGAACTGATTGCCGCCGGGGTGCCGATCATTCATTTCTTTACCATGGGGAAGGCGGATAATATCAGAAAAATTGCCAAGGGAATATTGTAAATATTAACCACGGAGAACGCGGAGACCAAGGTGGTTCATGGAGATATGAAAAATAAACATCTCTGTGTTTCTACTTGCTCTCCGTGTCTCCGTGGTTTTTTTAATTAAATTTCCCCGATTTTGGTACTTTTATCGAACTATGGAAGTCGACCTATTTATGCCCTGTTTTATCGACCAGCTGTATCCGGATACCGGCTGGAATGTGCATCGCGTACTGGAAAACGTGGGCTGCAGCGTTCTGTATAATCCCGAGCAAACCTGCTGCGGTCAGGCTGCCTTTAACGCGGGACATTGGGATATCGCCCGCGATCTGGCCAATAAATTTATAGATGATTTCAGCGGCTCCCGGCCAATCGTTTGCCCGTCAGCATCTTGCGCCGGTTATGTTAAAAATTATTATGCAGGCCTGCTGAAAGGCACCATTTATTACAATCAATACACAAGGCTAAGGCCACAGGTTTACGAATTCACCGATTTCCTGGTGAATGTACTGCAGGTCAAGGATGTTGGCGCACGGTTCCGGGCAAAAGTGACCTACCATGATGCCTGTGCCGCCCTCCGGGAATACGGCATCAAAAGCGAACCCCGTGCCCTGCTGGAAAAAGTGCGTGGCCTCGAACTGCTGGAAATGCCGGATACCGACACCTGCTGCGGTTTTGGCGGAACATTCTCCATCAAACATGAACCCATTTCAACCGCAATGGCCCAGCAGAAAGTCGAAAACGCTTTATCAACCGGAGCTGAATATATCACTTCAACCGAAATGTCGTGCCTCATGCACCTCGATTCCTATATCCGCAAACATCATCTGGGCATCCGCTGCCTGCACATTGCCGATATCCTGGCGACTTCGGATCAGGGGGTACTATTTCACTGATAATAAATAACAAACAACAAAAAACAAAAAACAAATAAGCTCCAAAAATCAAAACTCAAACTCCAAACCTCTCAACGCTGCACCGCCTCCTTTTCTGTCATCCCCGCGGAAGCGGGGACCTCTCAACGCTGCACCGCCTCCTTTTCTGTCATCCCCGCGGAAGCGGGGACCTTTTAATGCTGCACTGAATTTCGCCAATAACCAATAACCAATAACTTCCAACTATGAAAAACAAAGGCCTGAAAATCACCTCCGCAATCCTCCTGCTCCTGGTTATCATCTTGATATCCGGTCCGAGGATGCCGAAACCGGTTCTGAATAAGGAGCTGCCGGTCATTTCTTTAACCTCTTCCCGGGGTGGGCAATATGTTAATGCCAAAGAAACTGCAGTACCCAATATCAAGCCGGGTAATGCTTCACAGGTTTTGTATGTCAACGATTCAACCAAGGCCCAAACGGATTATTGCCTGCTTTATCTGCATGGATTCTCGGCTTCACCAGAGGAGGGTAATCCCACTCATGTTAATATTGGTAAGGCTTTCGGGATGAATACCTACATTCCCCGACTGGCTGAACATGGCCTAATTTCTGAAGATGCCCTGCTGAACATGACACCCGATAATCTTTGGAATTCAGCCAAAGAAGCACTCGTAGTGGCCAAAGCACTCGGGAGAAAAGTCATTCTGATGGGGACATCCACCGGTGGAACACTGGCTCTGCAGCTGGTAGCCGATTTTCCTGATGCCATCGCCGCAGTTATCCTCTATTCCCCTAATATCAAACTAGCGAATAAAGCTGCCGTTCTGCTGGCCCGCCCGTTTGGCCTGCAACTTGGACGTATGATTTCAGGAGGGAAATACCGGCTGATAAAGAGTGATCCAAAAACTGACCCCTACTGGGATATCAAATACCGGGTGGAAGCAGTTGTTTACCTGCAGCAATTGATTGAGAAAACCATGAAGGCTAAAACTTTTAAAAAGGTTAATCAACCGGTGTTTGTTGGTTATTATTATAAGGATGAGGCTAACCAGGACAAGCAGGTAAGTGTATCCGCCATACTCTGGATGTTTGATAATCTGGGCACTCCAGCTGATAAAAAGTCGAAAATGGCCTTTCCGGATGCCGGAGATCATGTGATCGGCTGTGATCTGATCAATCCCAACTGGCTGGAAGTATATACTGCCACGGCCGATTTTCTCACTAAAACAGTAGGTCTTACCCCAGTCAACAGTAATTAACCCATGAAATCCCCCTGGTACTTAATACTTATTCCTTGCGCCTTAATTCTTGTTAGTGGCTGTACCTCACGGTTTAATAAATATGAAGGAGTTGCATTTCCGGAGAAATTACCTCATGATTGGGAAAATCCTGCTGTAACCAACATCAACCGCGAACCTCCCCGGGCAAGCTATATTTCGTATGGTACCGAAAATGCCGCTATTGCTGGAAATCGGGAAATGCTTGGGTACGGCATCCCGATCTATCTCGATGAGGGCTATGCCTTTAAGTCTAATCCTCCTTTTGTCCCGAAGGACGATAATCCCGTTGGAAGCTACCGCCGCGAATTCCATATCCCTCCATTATGGAAGGACCGTGAAGTGTTCCTCCATTTTGGCGCGGTAACATCGGCTTACTATGTGTGGGTCAACGGAGAACGCGTAGGATACAGCGAGGACAGCAAAACCCCGTCGGATTTTAATATCACCCGGTTCATCAGAAACGGCAAAAATTCCCTTGCAGTTGAAGTATACCGCTGGTCCGACGGATCCTATCTTGAATGCCAGGACTTCTGGCGGATGAGCGGAATCACGCGTGATGTTTACCTGTTTTCAACCAACCGGGTTCATATTTCTGATGTTTTTGTC
>JAPLDV010000273.1 GCA_026391235.1 Bacteroidia bacterium
TCCCGATCTCGGAATATCGGGTATCACCAATTATTCCCAGATTACTTGCGCCATCCCGGTCGATACAATACCTCCTTGTCCTCCGATCCTTTGGGTTGCGAGCGATTGCGATAGTCTGGCTAATCATCTTACCTGGAACAATGTCAATGATTCGTGTGCCGCCGATGCTGCCTCATATCGGATCTATTACCGGAATTCAGCAGAAGGCGACCTGATCAGAATTGACTCAGTCAAGCCGGCAAGTAAAACATCATACTGGCACAAGCCCGATAAAACCATGGCCGGCTGTTATGCAATGACGGCGGTTGATTCAGTTGGAAATGAGAGTATAATGTCATCAATTGTTTGTGTGGACAACTGTATCAATTATACCATCCCAAATGTTTTTACTCCGAACGGTGACCGTATTAATGACCTGCTCAAGCCACATAAATACAGCCGTGTTGAAAAGATCGATCTTAAAATTTTTTCGCGATGGAATGTTTTAGTTTTTCAAACCGAAGATCCCGAAATTAATTGGGACGGTAAAAACAGGATCAACGGGAAACAGGTTCCTGCCGGTGTTTATTATTATGTATGCAGCGTTTTTGAGAGGCGCCTGACCGGAATTGAACCGCGCTACCTGACTGGATTTGTGCACGTTTTGTACAGTGAGGCAAAAGAATAATAGAATGATCAGAACTTTATTCACAGGTATCATTTTTTTTGCTGCTGCCCTGGCCTGCAACGGGCAGAATTCCTATGTAAATAATTCACTGATCAAAGCCAGATATCAGCTGTCTGAAAAATTGTATGCTGAGACTTTGGCTACCATGGAAAACCAACAGCAATCAGGTTCTTACCAGATGAGGTCGGCATTGACCATGGGACTGGCTTTGGCTGGTCTCAGGAAGTATGATGAGTCGAATAAATGGCTTCTGCAGGTTTCCGGTGAAAGCACTGCTGAAGCTTCATACTGTTTGGCAAAGAATTCCCTGGCTGTTAATGATTTTCCATCCGCTATTCGATTCCTGGAAAAACATCTTGGTTGTAAGGACCATTTTCCTGAAAAACAGATCCGTTTGGATCCGGCCTTTTCAAAATTAGAAAATAGCCGCGAGTGGATTCACTTATGGCAAACGGAGTGGTATTCAGAGTCTGAAAAGCAAACGGCTGAATGTGAGTATCTGATTTCGCAGCGTCAGGTGGATGAAGCCAGGATCTTGGATGATCAGCTCTTAGCCAGCCACCCGAATGAACCGCATGCCTGGTTTCTCCTGGCCAGAATATGTTCTCTTCAGAAAGAGGATCATGCATCGCGGCAGGCATTAGAAAGAGCCTGGCAACTGTCATCCGGAAATCTTGGTTTAAAGAATGATATGCTTCATTATGCCATTCAGACAGGGCTATTTGAAAAGGCAAATTCTATGGCGGGGGAATTGATCCTGTCTGATCCTACGAATCCTGAATACCTCATAGCCAGGGCATTGGTTCGGATTCTGGATGGCAAAGAATCTCTTGCACAGAAAGAAATTGAAACAACTGAGGCAGCCGGTATTGCCCCGGCTGAACTGTATTATCAGGCAGGCCGGAAATTTTCATCTTCGATGCCTCAGCAAGCTGAATTGTATCTTACCCGCGCAATAGATACCGGCACCATGGATGCCCGGTTTTATTATGCGCGGGGTACGATTAGAAATACCCTGGATAAAACGGACCTGGCTCTGGGTGACTTAGCTATGTCGTTGGATATTGATCCAAATCAGCCGGAATTGTATTTTGAGCGTGCACAAATTCGTCTGGATAAAGGGGATACGGAAGGCGCCTGTCATGATTGGAGCAAAGCACTCCAAATGGGTAAGGCCAAAGCTGCCGATCTTCTCTATAAATATTGTAAGCTACCCTGATCTCCCATAGATCCTGATTGCATCGAGCAATTCAACCATATCCGAATTTGATGTAAACGGATTCATGAGGGCCGACCTTAGATAGGTTTTATTATCTATTTGAGTTTGAACAATATAATATTTGCCAGCTTCGATTAGTTTTCTCCGGATGTCAGCATTCAGTTGATTCAATTCCTGATTCGTTTTTCCATAACCGATATACCGGTAACAAACAATATTGCTTTCCGGTAAATAGGGCAATTCAAAGTCGGCTGCCCGGCTGATGATCTCTGCGAATTCCCGGCCCAGGTCATACAGCGTGGTAAAATGGTCGATGAAAACCTGTGGTCCATAGGTCCTCAGAATTGAATAGACCTTAACGCCCATCATATTCTTTGTACATTCAAGTGTTCTTACAGCTGAATTGAACCACTGTTCGCGCTCCTCATTATTGAATATATAGACTGCTTTCTGATTGAATGTCTCATAAGAACGTTTTCCATCCCTGAAAAGAACAGCTGTTGTTAGTGCACTTATACCTAGCATTTTATGAAAGTCGATTACTACTGAATCTGCCCTCTCAATACCTTTTGTCAGGTGACGGTACTTTGGAGTTATCGCTGCTGCCCCGCCATGTGCACCATCAATATGGAACCAAAGTCCCTTATTTTGGCAGAAATCGGCCAATTTTTCCAAAGGATCATAAGCTCCGGTGGATGTACTGCAGGCATTTCCAACCAAAGCCAATACTTTAAGGCCCTGTTTTTCAGCATCTGCGTAGATTTTTTCGAGCAAACCTGCATCGAGTTGATGAATTTTATTGGTTGGTACCTTTATAACTCCTTTTTCACCCCATCCCATGATATGAACTGCCCTTGAAACGCTGTAATGCGACTCTTCACTAACCATGATTGCCGGGTGGAAGTGATCAGCTTTTCCTTCCGTCCAATGGTCATATCCGGATTGATGCTGCCGTGCAGCCAGCAAGGCAGTAAGGTTTCCCAGCGATCCTCCGGAAGTCAAAACTCCTGAAGCAACTTTGCCAAACCCCATGGCTCCGGCCAGCCAGTCGATTACAACACGCTCCATGGCCGTGCTAACCGGCCCCATCTCGTAAATAGCAGATCCATTGTTCAGAGTGCCATTGATCATATCTCCCAGTCCGGCCAGGGGCAGCGAAGCACAAACCTGGTGTCCCATATATTTGGGATGGTGGATATGAATAGTTTCATCGATGGTGTCTTTCCAGAAAGGTTCAAATTCAAATTCCCGACCCAGTTCGTTTTGCCATTTAAGTAATCGTTGATCCGGGTCGGTCCACGGAAGAACAGTTTTATCAGTTTGGCTATAAGATGCCTCCAGATGATCAGCGATCAGATCAACCAAACGATGAGCCTGATCCCTGAAATTTTCAGGATCGTAAGCTTGTTTGAGTAATTCAGTCATAAAAATGGAAAGGGATTATGCTTTTTTGCGCTTCCACAAAACAAAGAATAATCCTGTAAGAGCCAATGGAATACTGAGCAACTGTCCCATATTCAATGCCATACCGGCTTCAAATGCAGATTGATCCGCCTTCAGGAATTCGATGAAAAACCGGAATCCGAAAACCAGGAGCATAAACCATCCGAATAGTTTGCCTTCTTTTAAACGAATATCGGTTTTCCAAAACAGATACATCAGGAAAGCAAAAATCAGCAGGTAAGCAAGAGCCTCATATATTTGAGTCGGATGCCGTGGAATATTATCCTCCCGGATAAAAGTAAAGGCCCAGGGCACCGAGGTTGGAATACCGTAAATTTCACTATTGACCAGATTGCCGGTCCGGATAAATGCTCCGGCCAGTGCTGTGGGTACAACCACTTTATCCAGTCCCCATAGAAGGGATCTCTTGCTGTATTTGCGCGACCAGAAAATAAGTGCCACAATTATTCCGATGGCTGCACCATGGCTCGCTAAACCGCCATGCCAGATCTTGAGAATCTCCGCAGGATGTTTGCTGTAATATCCCCAGTCATAAAAAAATACATGCCCCAGGCGCGCTCCGATGACAGTACCGAGTACAACAAATAAAAAAAGACTGTCGACCAAATCTTTGTTCATGCCTTCGCGTTTGAACATTTTTGTAGCGATATAAATGCCCGTTACAAAACCAAGGGCAAAGAGCAATCCATACCAGCGAACCGACCAATCTCCAATATGAAACATGATGGGATCAGCATTCCAGACGATTCCGTTCTTGGGTTCCATAATGATATCTTCAATTATTATTAGAATCCAAAGGTAGTCTTTTCGATACGAATCTTTCTTTCAGGACATCTTTTCATCAGGAAGTTGCATGACTTGAATTAATTCCGAAAAAATCTTTTCTTTACATCAAATTCAATACCTATGAATACAAAAAAACTAACCCTGATCCTGATTCTTGGTCTTTTGCCGTCATTTTTGCTCGTGGCACAAACTGCGGATACGGCACAAAAAAAAGAAAAGACAAAGAAAGGTTTCAGCTTCGGAGCTGTCCCGGCAATTTCTTATGATTCGGATATGGGATTTCGCTATGGTGCTCTGGCAAACTTTTATGATTACGGCGATGGGACAATCTACCCGTTTTACAAACATTCCCTGTATATCGAATGGTCGCATACCACAAAAGGGAATGACCTGAAACAGATCAAGTATGATTCCGAGTATCTGATCCCGGGAATCCGCGTATCCGCCGATGTCAGGTTTGAAACAGAGCAGGCCATGGACTTTTACGGGTTTAACGGATTTCAGACAGCCTATAATCCGGCGTTCACCACACTTGGCAATGCCGATTATATTTCCAGGATGTTTTACAAAATGGACCGCCGCTTACTCAAGATCAGGGCAAATTTCCAGGGAAAGATCATCGGCAGGAAATTGAGGTGGATTGCCGGTTTTTCACATTATTCCCTGGGCATTGATTCTGTAAATGTTTCCAAACTAAATAAGGGCAAGGAGGGCGACAAGATATTGCCCAAGGTTGACGGACTCTATGATTCGTTTGTCAAGCAAGGGATAATCCCTGTCGATCAGGCCAAAGGGGGAGAAGTCAGCAATCTTACCCTGGGTATTGTTGCTGACACCCGCGACAATGAACCCAATGCCAACAGGGGGATCTGGTCGGAAGCGTTACTGGTAGCTTCACCCGGATTTTTATGGAATGATAATCCGTTTTGTAAGCTGGTATTGACCCATCGCCAGTATTTCACTCTTTTCCCTGACCGGCTGACTTTCGCTTACCGGCTCAATTATCAAACCTCCCTCGGTTCAAAGCCGATGCCCTGGTATATGCTGAACTACACTTTCAGCTCCACTTATGACCGGGAAGGTATGGGAGGATGGTCATCTTTGCGTGGCATCCTCAGGAACAGGGTGGTAGGTGAAGGATTTGCCATGGGAAATTTTGAACTCAGGTGGAAGTTTGTGAAATTTCAATTTCTGAATCAAAACTGGTACCTTGCCCTGTCACCGTTTGTAGATATGGCAATGATTACCAAACCGTATAAACCGACCGCAAATTTTGCAATACCGCAGGAATTCCTCGGACAGGCCGATGGTTTACACCTGACCTACGGATGTGGTTTTCATGTCGCATTAAACCAGAATTTTATCGTGGCAGTGGATTACGGTATGGCAGCCAACAAAAATGACGGAAAAAAAGGCTTGTATATCGGACTGGATTTTCT
>JAPLDV010000924.1 GCA_026391235.1 Bacteroidia bacterium
GTGTCACCTGAAAAGGTAACTATTTGTCCGGATGTAGCTTGAACCAGTTGGGTAAAACCACCTACTGAATATTGATCACTATTAATTCGTACAAAACTATTGCCCTCTTCGCTAACAATCGATCCATAGTTTGTAGCCTCATCAGTAGCATACCAAACGCCATTTGTTTTAATAGGCGAAGACCATGTATCGATTTTGTCAAATTTATCGACAGAGAAATTGCCGTTTGACAAAACATTATCAATCCCTGCCTTGAGAGCATTCCTGATTGACTTTACCCCGTTTTGGGCGCCCCCGGGAACGCCTTGTCTTGGTTTTGGCGGCGTCTCTCCGTAGCCTACATTATAATCAATCGTGAAAACCCCGCCGGGTTGTTTTAATCCGGCTTCAAGCAAAATGATAGAGCGCCAGCCTGCAAAACAATTGGTAAATATTTTTTTTGCTGTAACAGGAACACTAAAGGATTCCTGATATATTCCTGTATTGTCGGCGGATCCGGTTTTAATCATTTTTTCGGGCCGTCCATTAATGCCTTCGGACCAGATTTCGATGATCCTGTTGGTAGAAGCGTAATTGACTGTTGCCGGTAACTGTACAGAAATCTGTATGGATTTCATCATATCAAAATCGAAACCATCAGGTGCAACCAGGTCTTTCATTGTTTTTCCCCGCGAATCAATGATCGGTTCCTCTTTACATGAAGGGATCAACAATAGCAAAACTGCCAGAGAGAATAATATTTGCCTGGTTCTTTTCATCAGATTAATGGCTTTCAGCGCAACTGAAAGTCAACTATTTGCATAAAGGTAGGTCATGAAGACACCAGGAGTATGTTGTCGTGCCGAGTATTTGACGAACAGTCGCTATTTTCAGGCGAACGTTAAGAACTCACCAAAAACAGAGGAGGCCTTCCGGCCTCCCTTAAATAGTGAAATCAATTCTGAGAAATGGTTGGTAAATTATTGCTTGGTCAAATCCATCTCAAAACACCATGCGGTCGGTGGATAGCACAGGCAATAATACAGTCTGATGCTGTGAGTGGTATTAACTTTATACATGATCGTCCGGTCGCATGACTCAACTGTCCATGTGTTATTGATCCATCGGTGCGTTTGCGTGACCTTGATATCTGAATTCTGACGGCTGACGGGTTCAAAATAACCTTTTATTGAGTTGGTTTCTTTCTCACCGGTCATGATCATTGAAAATTCCAGGGTAATGGCACCGTCCCCGGTAATTACGGCGTTAACCCTCATTAGACCCATACCAAAATCTATCGGACCACCTGTCCATGTTCCGATATAGGGAGCCGGAGCAACAGCGACCTGGGTTGTAAAGGTCTTTGTTGATCCGTCTTCTGCAGTAACTGTATAAACAACCGGTCCGGTAAAATCAGTGAGCAGACCGGATGCTGGGCTTAAGGTAGCCTGGTCCGATATTTCAATCGTGGGAATTAGCTGGTTGATATTTACACCAAACGCAACCTCGGCCGAGATGTTTGTTTCGATAATATCCCCCAGGAAATTTCGTTCCAGCTGTGCATTTTTGCTGGCTTCAAAAATGAAGGAAAGGATCTCCTTTTTGCTGGATAATTCTTCCTTTTTACAGGAAGACAGGAATACTGTTCCCACTAGCAGGAACAGGGCCAGAAAGGCAATCTTTCTAACCATGGTTATTTTTTTAAGGTGGAGCTAACGGTCCATTGCATCCCTGATGAGGATGCTGAAAAGCTCATTGAGACTCAGGCCTGAAATGGAGGCCTGTTTGGGGACAATACTGTGCGATGACATTCCTGGTACAGTGTTCACTTCGAGGAACCAGGGGATTTTGTCAACCAGGATATAGTCAATTCGTACTACTCCCCGGCAATCCAATAAATCATAAATCAATAATGACAGATCTTGCACCGACCGTGCAGTTTCCGCGGAAATTCGCGCAGGCGTAATTTCGTCTGACATTCCGGGAGTGTACTTTGCTTCGTAATCGAAAAACTCCTTTTTGCTGATGATCTCAGTAACAGGAAAGACTTCACTCGTGAAATGGGTCTTAAACAAACCGCATGTAAGTTCGGTTCCAACCAGAAGTTTTTCGATGATAGCTTCCTGGTCTTCGCTTAGAGCCCGTTCGAGGGCAGGCAGGATTTCGCCTGGATGGTTTACCCTGGAAGTTCCGCAACTGGAACCTCCGTTGTTGGGTTTAACGAAGCAGGGTATTCCGATATTCTCTATAATATTATTGATATCAATCGGCTGGTTTTTTCGGATCAGCAGGGATGGTGAAATATTGATTCCACATTGTTTAAGAAACTGGTTGCAATGGAACTTACTGAATGTAAGTGCACTGCTGAAGGAACGGCAACCCGTGAAAGGCATGCCGATCAGTTCAAAATAGGCCGGAAGAATTCCGTTTTCGCCTGGTGTACCATGAATAGAATTTATAACAGCATCAAAATGCTTGACCTTTCCATTGGGTTGCCAGCTAAAATCATGACGATTAACCGGATAAACTGTCCCGTCTGCATCATGAACCACCCATCCCCGCTGTGAGATAACTACTACCCGCGCATCAAAAAAGGCCTTATCGAGATTATTTAAAATATTATTTGCACTCTTAATGGAGATGTCGTATTCAGATGAGTCTCCGCCAGCAACGATCGCAATATGTAAAGGACTAGAATTCATTAATTTAGAACGTCAGAACCATTGTACTGATACGCATATCATCATTACGAATTGTTATGTCAATTTGTTTCGTTTAGCAGTTAATTCTCCTGAGTTCTGCCACCGAGGTAAGTCCGCCACTTCCTGATTACCTCCGTCATATCTTCCGGAAGTTCGGAATTGAATTGCATCCAGATCCCGGTTTCAGGATGCGTAAATCCCAGCTCTTTGGCGTGCAGAGCCTGACGAGGCAGAATTTTAAAGCAGTTTTCAATAAACTGGCGGTATTTTGTGAATGTGGTTCCCTTGAGAATCAGATTTCCACCGTAATCTGCGTCGTTGAACAGCGGATGGCCGATATATTTCATGTGTATCCTGATCTGGTGTGTGCGGCCGGTTTCCAGGCGACACTCAACAAGGGAAATATAACCAAAATCTTCCAGAACTTTGTAATGGGTAACTGCCCTTTTCCCATGTGAGCCATCAGGAAAAACCGTCATCACCTGACGGTTTTTCGGATTTCTGCCGATAGGTGCATCAATAGTGCCCTCAGCCTCTTTTGGAACGCCCCAAACCAGTGCCTGATATATCCGGTGAGAGGTTTTATGGAAAAATTGGTTGCCCAGATGACTCTTGGCTTTCCCGGTTTTGGCAACGACCAGCAATCCGGAAGTATCCTTGTCAATCCGGTGAACAAGTCCGGCGCGGATATCTTCCTTCGTAAACATCTCGAGTGACCGGTAACGATAAGCAAGAGCATGTACCAGGGTGCCGGTGTAGTTCCCGTGAGCTGGATGAACCACCATGCCGGGTTTTTTATTTACAACCAGGAGTGTATCATCTTCATAAATAACATCAAGAGGGATATCCTCCGGAACGAGTTCAAATTCCTTACGGGGATAGGAGAGCATAATGACAATCAAATCACCCGGCTTTACCTTGTAATTGGCTTTAACTGCTTGGTTATTAACGAATATGCATCCCGCATCGGCGGCATCTTTGATTTTTGTACGTGAGGTGTCCTGAAGTCTGTCGATCAGGAACTTGTCAATGCGCAGGAGTGATTGCCCCGGATCAGCTACAAATCGGAAGTGTTCAAAAAGCTCGTTTTTCTCCTCCGGCTCATCGAGGTGTAACCACATTTTATTCATGAACAATCATCAGCTTTTGGCGGGTGTTAATCCCGGAATCTGATTGAACACTGATCAGATAAATTCCATTGGGCAGATCGGAAACGGCAATCTTACAAGCAGGCCCGGCTTCCAGAAAATTCCGGATCGTTCTTCCCTGTAAATCAGATAGTGTTATCCGCATGATTTGTGACTGGTCACCGCAATCAATCCGGATCAGATCATTGGATGGATTGGGATAAATTCTTGCCGTACTCTTGAGGCTGTGTGACAGATCAGACTCGTTCATACCCGACTTACGTGATTTATTGGCAAATACCGGTCTGATCATCAGGGCTCCTTCTATTAATAACAAGGATGGCATCCATGTGCCGGTGATGTTGAAAAAGATATCCTGCCTGTGATCATTCTGCCGGTCGAAGCCTACGTTTAAAAAATCCGCATTTATTTGCACCCAGCCGATATAATAGGTGCCGGACACAATCTGGGCGGTATCGAGGATTATCCGCTGAAATTTATTGATTCCATTGTACTCAGGTACTGCACCTTCCTGAAGATAAAGGAGCTTACCAGGCTTATCATTATCATCGGCCCAAACGGCCAGGCGGAAGTATTTCCGGCTCGCATCCGCGAAACTGCGGTTGAAATAAAAATCAACTCCGTACAAAGAATCCCCATCATTCAGGTTGTTAAAACGATACGCCAGTTTTGCAGTGCGCGATCCCTCACCAACCAATCCGTAACCTGCTTCAGATGAGCCGTCATCATAGGCATAGTAATCCGAAAATATCTGTTGAGATACCATCTTATCGTTACCGGGTATCCAATCCGGTTTTGCCTGATTCATATCAAACGACACCTCAAAAAATGCCGAATCCTTTATGTCGCTAGTAAATCCGTAATTATATGAATTATTCAA
>JAPLDV010000783.1 GCA_026391235.1 Bacteroidia bacterium
TGATAATAAGTTGCAGTAAGGATAACGGAGATACGGATAATGGAGATCCAACCATAAAATTTGTTCCCGGCCCGGGATTTACAGGCAGGGATACCATGATGATGGTAAATGATTTACTGACGGTAACCTTAGAAGTAAATTGGAACGGTACTGATGTGCTGGATTCGTTGGTTGTTAAACTGAATGATATCAGCCGCCAGGCTTTTGCAGTTAGCGGAGAGAAAGCCGTCCTTGATCTACATTTACCACCAAAGGGAATCGATGAAACGGAAAAGTGGACATTCGTGATCCTCGATAAAAAGGGAAACCAGTCGGGAATAAGCCTGAAGCTAACCAAGAATCCTGCCTCCGAATTCGGGGCCGTTAAATATATTTCTCCTGTGGTTTTGGGAGCTCAGAATAACATTGTTAAAGCTGCATTTATCAGTTTTCAAACAGATATAGCTACCACTTATAATCTTGACCAGGCATTTATTAATCAGGCTAAGATTGACCTGACTTTTTATGACGACCAGTCAACCCATTCAACCTTGGCATCACCTGGTTCGGATCTACCCGACAGCCTGTATCCCGGATCACGGAATATCGCTCTGTGGTCGGTCCGTAACATTTCGCGTTTTCTGAAATCAAATATGACGTTAGAGGATTTTAATACCCTTTCCAATGATGCAAAGATAGTTATGGGTTGGAGTGATACCCAGTCGGTTTCTAAAGCTGGCGATCTGAAAGTGAATGATATCTGGCTGGTAAAACTGCAATCCGGTAAAAAGGGAGCGATATTGGTCAAACGGTTAGTCGCCGGAGATGTTGGCGAAATCGAGTTCGCCATTAAAATTCAGGAGTAGATGCAGGCATCAGGATTGGAATGCGGATGACACGATATTTTTCCAATGATTTTTTTCCATTGGAGAGTTTTTTTGCATCTATTCTTAGCATGAATACTAATTATTCTCTCACATTGTTATTTAATTATCTTTAGGCAGCCAATGTCCTCCAAGATCAATAACTTATTATAAACCCGGCATCACAATATGTCGACCCAGCGACCGACTTCTTCTTTTTCGATCCTGATCATATCGATGATCCTCATGATCATCGGGGCGGCTCTAATTCCGAGATTACCGGTTCATTTGCAGCCTACCCGTACCATGAATTCATTATCAGTGCGATATGGCTGGCCGGGTGCTTCACCCCGTCTAATAGAACAGGAAGTTACTGCACCACTCGAGGGACTGCTGAACACTATACGCGGGGTTACCGAAATATCTTCTTCATCCGGGAATGGCAGTGGGTATATCAATCTGGCCTTTGATAAGAATGCCGATATGGATGCGATGCGATTTGAGGTGGCTTCAAAGGTTCGCGAGGTCTATCCCCGGCTGCCCGACAAGGTAAGCTATCCCAAAATTTCTTCTTACGCTACTGCTTCCGAGGAAAAAACACTACTCACCTACACGCTTAATGCACCCGCAAGCCCCCGCCTGATTCAGAAATATGCCGAGGAAACCATCGCGCCCAAACTAGCTCATATACAAGGTTTGCTCAGGACGGATGTCTATGGTGCCATGCCGATGGAATGGGAACTCGAGTATGACGAGGAGAAGCTGCAGCAGATTGGTCTTTCAAGATATGATATTACCCGGGCGCTCGGAAGCTATTTTTATAAAGAGGTGATCGGGATGGGATTCGACCGGGAAGATGCCTTGGGACTGGAATCACCTAAAAGTGTTTCAATACAGACCATTACCTCCAAAGATGGCTCCTGGCAGAACATCCCCGTAGCTTCAGTCGAAGGCCGGCTTCTCAGGATCAGCGATCTGTGCAAAATCAGGTATGTTGAGCAGGAACCTACCGGATACTACCGGATTAACGGAAACAACACGATTAACTTGGTTTTCACGGCTGAAAAAAATGCGAACAGCCTGCAGGTGGCGGATGAAATCAAAAAGGAGCTGGTTGCCCTTTCTTCCTCGTTTCCGAATGGATATTTCATGCTGCTCAGTTCCGATTCCACCGAATTCATCAGGGATGAGATACAAAAGGTCGTCCGCAGGACCCTGTTCTCTTTCGGTATCCTCATGCTGTTTGTGCTGATAACCAGCCGGAAGCTAAGATATCTCCTGATTATTTTTATCAGCCTGATATCCAATTTATTGATTGCCACCATTCTGTTCTACCTGTTCAAGGTTGAGATCAATCTCTATTCCATGGCGGGGATAACCGTCTCGCTCGGGATTATTATCGATAACACCATTATCATGGTTGACCACCTCCGGACCAAGGGCAACCGGAAGGTTTTCCTGGCTATCCTGGCAGCAACTGCTACTACCATCGGGGCGCTGTCGGTCATCCGGTTTATGGGTGAACAGCTGCGCCTTCAGTTAATGGATTTCTCGGCGGTTATGATCCTGAGCCTTACTGTTTCCATGGCGGTTGCCCTGTTTTTGGTGCCTGCGCTCATGGAGCTGATCGGATTAAAACCCGGGCAGCAGGGGAGACGGATAAGGAGTCTTAGGTTTGCAGCTAATTTCGGACGCTTTTACCAGCCGGTGATCGGTTTTTCACAACGATTCCGGTGGATATTCATTGTACTGGCCATCCTTCTTTTCGGACTTCCGGTAGGTAAACTCCCAACGCGGATGGAAGGGGATAAGTGGTATCATAAATTGTACCGGTCCACCTTGGCCAGCGAAACCTACGTCCAGAAAATTAAGCCGGTTTCCGACAAAATTCTTGGCGGGACATTGCGGCTTTTCAACGCCAACGTATATTCCAGGTACAAGTACCGCGAACCCGAGCGCACCGCCATCCGCATAACCGTTGCCCTGCCGCAGGGCGCAACGCTCCGCCAGATGAACGACCTGATGGTGGAAGTTGAGGGTTATCTGAAAGGATATGAGCAGATTGACCAGTTTGTCACGAGTGTCAACAGTGCCCGGTCGGCATCGATGAATATCAATTTCAAGCCTGAATTTGAAATGGGCGCCTTCCCGTATATCCTGTACAGCCAGTTGAACGACCTGGCCAATAAGCTTACGGCTCCAGATTGGGGAGTGTATGGGGTAGGGCAGTATTTCAACAATTCACTTTCTGAGCAGGTGGGCTCGCAACAAATTGATCTGCTCGGATACAATTACGAGGAGCTCATGAAATTTGCCGAACTGGTGAAAGCAAAAGCGGCAGAACATCCCCGAGCCTCCAAGTTCGATATCGTCAGCACTTTAAGCGATTCTTACTATTGGGGCTCGCGTGATCCACTGTATGAATATGTCATCTCGATGGACCCGCAGAAACTGAAGCTGAAACAGATATCTCCGGTGCAGGTGTATGCTTATCTCCAGGGATTTGGAATCAACCAGTCGTCGGATGCCCGGCTTTTTGTGAATGGCACCTATGAACCGGTCCGGATGAAATCGGTCCAATCCGATGAATTTGACGTCTGGATGATGGGAAATACCCCTATTTCCAGCGGCGAATCAATGATCAGGCTGGATAATCTGGGCGACCGCCGCAAAGAGGGCATCAATAAGGCCATCTGCAAGGAGAACCAGCAATACCGGCTAACCGTGGCCTATGATTTTATCGGGGCATCAAAATTGGCCGAGCTGCATCGTGAAAAAGTGATCGATGAGGTATCATCCTCCCTGCCCATCGGTTATTCGATCAAGCAATCCCCCTATCGTTACTGGCATGAGGAGGCCAACAAACAGTTCCTTCTGATCCTTTTGGTAATACTGATTATTTACCTGATCTGCGCCATTCTGCTGGAATCTCTTATTCAGCCGCTGGCAGTGGTTGTCATGATCCCGATCTCGTTTGTCGGGCTGTTCCTTACGTTTTACCTGTTTAATCTGAGTTTCGACCAGGGCGGATTTGCAGCCTTTATTCTCCTGAGCGGTATCGTCGTTAACGCAGCTCTCTATATATTAAGCGATTATAACCATTACCTGAAGGATGCCGCACGTAAACTTACGCCGGCACGCCTCTATATGAAATCTTACCAGGGTAAAATCATACCTATCGGACTGACCGTTTTGGCAACCGTACTGGGTTTGGTGCCTTTCATTACGGAAGGCGACGATGAGGTATTCTGGTTTGCACTGGCCGCCGGTACCATGGGCGGACTTATCTTCTCCGTTCTGGCCATCATGATTTTCATGCCGGCCTTTCTTCCGCTAAAACCCAAACATCGAAAACATTTCCACCGATTAAAAAGATAAACTATACCCGCCATGAAAAATCTGATCTATTACCTCTTGCTGTTCTGCCTGGTTTGCAGTCTGCCGGCCTGCAAGAAAAAGGCCGAGAACAAATTCGGAAACAAACTTGGGGATATCGGTGCTAAAGCTGATCCGATCAAAGTGGAGGGCCAGCTCATTGAATATGGTGATTTTCCGATAGAACTTGTAAGCAACGGCAAGCTCGAAGCCTTTCAGAAAGCATCGCTGAAATTCAGGAACAGCGAAAAGGTGGTAAAGATCAATTACCAGAATGGTACCTGGGTTGAAGCCGGAAAACTGATCGCCGAACAGGACAACCAGATGGAGAAGCTTGATCTCGAGCAGGCAAAACTCCGGATGGAAAGAGTTAGGCTCGATAGATTGGCC
>JAPLDV010000572.1 GCA_026391235.1 Bacteroidia bacterium
TTTCACGCTGGATCCTGCCACTTCAGGCGTTTTAGGTATTTGGTATGCGCCGATCAACGGCGGTCGGCTTCCATGGTACCACCGGCTGGATATATCGCTCCAAAAAGCCTGGCATTTCCGTAACAACCAGAGTGTTGAGGTTGCTTTCGGTATCATGAATCTTTATAACCGCCTGAACGTTTTCTATATCGACAGGATCACCTTGAAGCGGATTAATCAGTTACCGGTCCTGCCCACCCTGGGATTGAACTGGCGGTTCTGAACCTAAAAAGCAAATCATAAATCCCAAAAAACAAATAAACCCCAAAAAACAAAACTCAATTTCCAAACCTGGCCCAGGCGGCCCTTCTGACTAAGGGGCTGGGACAAAACCCCAGGTAGAATCCTGGGGTTAATGAAGGCTTCCGATTTTACATTTGAACAATTTTGAAATATATTGATATTGAATATTTTACAAAATGACTACAAGGTGATCCGAGATTGAAAAGGTCTCATCATTAACCCCGGACTTCAGTCTGGGGCATTTTGACCCACCCCCGTTCACCCGATTCCTGATCCCGACAACCCACAACCAATAACCTCCTAACCTCCTAACCTCTAGTGTATCAGCTCAAAGTCCATGTACTGTTCAAGTTCAACCAGCCGGAGATAGTAGGTATGCTGCGCACCCAGGTAATTCTCGCGGTTATCTAAATATACCTGTTGAGCTTCCAGGAATTTCAGCCGGTCGATCCGCCCTTGCTGATAGTCAGCAGTGGTGAGGTCCAGTAATTCCTGAGATTTGTCCCTGAGCTTGTTCGTGAACAAATCCATGGAAACCGAACTGCTGTAATAACTGTGCCAGGCTATTTCGATTTTTTCGTTGATGGATAGTTCCACCGATTTCTGTTCCCAGAGCCTCTGTTTTAAATTTGCCTGGGCAATACCCACCTTGCCGCTTTTCTCAAACATGCCCCAAAGCGGAATCCGGAAGCCTGTTTCGAAACCGCGGAAATGATACCCGGACCCGAAATCCTGGACCAGGTAGCCAAATCTGAATGAAGGTAAATAGGAGGATTTGGCTTCCCTTAAGGAATATTGTGATGCATCTCTCTGTAGCAATGCTGATTGGTACCCCGGCTGTTTCTGCAACTGATACAGGGCTAATTCCTGCTCAATCAGTTCGCGGTGAGTCGACAGTGAGTCTGCAAAGCGGATGTCATACCGCTGATCATCAGGATCCAGGCCTATATAGGTAAAGAGGGTATATCTGGCGACATGAAAATCGCGCTCGCCTTCATACTGGGCGTTCTCAGCGTTTAAAAGCCCGATTTCCGCCGAAAGCTTATCACTGTAAGTACATGTGCCTCTGTCGAGCCTCTCTGTTACCGCATCAAGCATTTTTTTCGACAAATTGAACGCGGTCTGACGCAATTCCCTGATACTGTTGGCATAAATAACCTCAACATACCGGCTTTTAACTCCTGCGATGACCTCTTTCCTGAGAGCTTCGAAGGTTTTAGCCAATGCTTCCTTTTCGAGCCATTGTTTTTTCAGCCGGTAAAAGGTGGTCAGCGGGAAATCGACTTCCTGCTGGAAGGTAAAGCGCTGTTCCTGGAATGGTGCCGGATCGATGGCAGATATCCCCTCACGGGCAAAACCAAACTCGGGGGTAGAGATTCCCAGAGCGGTTTTCCATTCCAGGTTTTTGGCTTCAAGTGTGGCTTTCAGGCTGTTAAGCGATGGGTTCATCTCCATCGTCTTGGAAACCGCCTCCTGCATGGTCAGCATGGGTGTCTCATCCTGTGCCGATAGCAAAGATGGCAAAAGAAGCGACATCAGCATCAGCATCACTGCCAGGTTAAAAGGTCTCATGATTGAACAGATAATATTTTAAGTTTGGGCTAAAGCCAATGTAATATGTTGATCAGCAACCCACAACATAAATGTAGTGGCAATTGATAAGGGGCATCTGCAATAAATCCAACCCCATACATACCTTACGTTCTTTAAGGCCGAAACGGACGCAATTATGCGTCCCTATACGCCCTCACGTCCCTATCATCTCTTCCAGCCTCTCCACCATCCTCCTGCTTCCCACATAAAACGGGCTTCGCTGATGAAGTGAATCGAGCTTCAGGTCGAGAATGCGGTTGAAGCCATCAGAGGCTTTGCCACCAGCCTGCTCAGCGATAAAAGCGATCGGATTGCATTCGTATGCGAGTCTCAGTTTGCCTAAGGGAGAACTTGCCGTGGAAGGATATAGAAAGATCCCACCCTTTAGCAGATTCCGGTGAAAATCAGCCACCAGTGAACCGATGTATCTGGAAGTATAAGGCCGCTGGGTTTGGGGATCGATCTCCTGGCAATACTTGATATACTTCTTAACACCATCGGGGAAATTGATATAATAGCCTTCGTTAACCGAATAGATTGTGCCGGATTCCGGGGTCCGGATATCAGGGTGCGACAAACAGAACTCCCCTATGGAGGGATCCAGGGTGAATCCGTTGACGCCCTTGCCTGTTGTATATACGAGCATTGTGGAAGAGCCATAAATGATATAGCCGGCAGCTATCATTCGCGCACCTTCCTGCAGAAAGTCATCCGGCCTTGCCGAGTGGCCGCGGGGCGAAACCCTTCGATAAACCGAAAAAATTGTTCCGATCGATACGTTTACGTCGATATTGGACGATCCGTCAAGGGGGTCCATCAGGAAAATATACTTTCCATCCCGAGATAAATCATCCTCGAAGGTTATGATCTCCTGATTTTCTTCGGTCACGATACCGCACACCTCACCACTTGCCTGTAATGCCGAAATAAATGTTTCATCTGCAAATACATCGAGCTTTTTCTGATCCTCCCCCTGGACATTGGTACTGCCGGCTGTCCCCAGTATGTCGACCAGCCCGGCTTTGTTTATTTTCTTATTGACAATTTTTGCCGCGATGCCAAAATGGCTGAGCAATCGCGACAGTTCCCCCTTGGCATACGGAAAATCAGTCTGCCGCCGGATGATGAATTCGTTGAGGGTGGTGATAGAATACTTTTTCATAGGCTAAAGTTGCCAACTTTTCTTCAAGTTGGCAACTTTACAATTAAAGTTGCCAACTTTGCAGGTTTAATTAAAGTTGCCAACTTTAAATGATAGTTCACAAATTTGGCGGAGGCATACTGAAAACCCCTGAAGCAGTGAGGCACATGCTGAATATCCTGCAAACGGGTCCGGTACCTTCTGTTGTAGTAGTGTCCGCCTTGAATAGGATGACCAATTCCTTCGAGGGTGTTGCCCGTGCCTGGTTTAATCATGAGGATACAGAACCCGGTATGCAATTGATCCGGGGTTATCATTTTGATATGGCTTGCCGTCTGTTCGATGATCCGGATGAATCCTGGCTGCGATACATGAAGCCGATGTTTTCCGAAATCCAGACGAAGCTTATGGAGGAGCCCGGTACATCTTTCGATAAAGCGTACGATCACATTGTCTGTTACGGAGAACTTCTGGCGACGGCCTTATTGCGCACTTTTTTTGAAGAAAACGGATTAGAGCATCGCTATCTGGATGCCAGAACCGTGATTAAAACCGATGATATTTTCCGTGATGCCGGTATCAAATGGGATGAAACAAGGGATCTGATCCGGCGTGAAAGGGATCTTGCCGAAGAGGATTCTTTTGATGCAAAGGATGGTTACCTTATATTGACTCAGGGGTTTATCGGGAGCACCACGAGTGGTGAACCAGTAACTCTTGGCCGCGAGGGCTCAGATTATACGGCAGCGATTTTTGCTTACTGCCTGGATGCACGTGAAGCCTGGATATGGAAGGATGTCCCCGGTGTACTGAATGCCGATCCTGCCGAATTTGCCGATACCGTGAAAATGGATGAGATGAATTATCTCGAGGCGATTGAGTTGGCCTATTTCGGAGCCAAGGTTATCCATCCGAAAACAATCAAGCCGCTGCAGAATAAGGCTATTCCTTTATGGGTAAGGGATTTCTGGCATCCTGAAGGTACCGGTACCCGTATTTATGACCTGAAAATCATTCCTCCCACCGGTCCGGTGTTCATCAGTAAAAAGAATCAGCTTTTAATTTCATTTCAGGCCGATATGGATCGTGTGAACAGCTTAATTCAGGCCATGCTTCCTCGTTTCAGGGTGTTGTACAATAGTGATCTTGAGTTGGTGACCATCAGAAGATATACTCCTCAGGCAATAGAGAGGATGACAGCCGGACGCAGGATCCTGATCCAGCAGCTCAGCCGGAAGACTGCCCGGTTTGTTTTGGCTTAGCGATCGAATTCCAGGGCCATCCCTTTCACCGATTCATCGAAGATCCCATTGTCGTAAACCAGGTTTCCGTTAACAAATGTATGGGTAACCCTGGATCTGAGGTTAGTATCCTGCAGGGGCGACCAGCCGCATTTATATAATATATTATAAGGGTTCACTGTCCAGGGATCATCCGGATCCACCAGAACCAGGTCGGCATAGTATCCTTCACGGATATATCCGCGATTGTGGAGCCGGAACAATGCAGCCGGGGCATGGCACATTTTTTCAACGATTTTTTCCACCGGGATCAGGTTTTTATGATGAAATTCCAGCATCACGGGGAGGGAATGCTGAACCATTGGAGCGCCGGATGGTGTTTTTGTATAGACATTATCTTTTTCTGCCAGCGTATGCGGTGCATGGTCAGTCGCGATTATATCAATACGATCGTCGATAAGCGCCTGAATCAGTGCATCCTTGTCTACTTCAGATTTGATGGCCGGATTCCATTTAATGAGCGCACCTTTATCTGCATAATCCTTGTCATCGAACCACAGA
>JAPLDV010000846.1 GCA_026391235.1 Bacteroidia bacterium
GGCGTATATTGATAAAGCCCCAGCAGAGCGCCTTCCACCACTGCCTGTGCCACTTGATCTTTTTTCCGAGGAATAAGATTCAAATTAATGGAAGTCGCCGCTTCTTTGATATTCATATTCCGCAAATGCATCATGACGGAAGCGAAAGCGGCGCGCAGCTTCTCCAGATTAAATTCACTCTGTTTTCCCAGACCAACAAGGGCTATTCTTTTTGCCGGAAGTGTTCCTCTGGTGTAGATTATGGATATTTGAGAAGGCTTGGCGTCAAAATCGCCGTTCTCAATCAATTCGCTGATTAATCCATTGCTTTTTTGATCAACCTCCAGCGCCACCCCGGTCAATTTTTTTCTATTTTCAAACAAAGTTAAAATAATTGTTTGGCTTTTTGTATCGGCAAGTTTTCCTTTTTTGACAAATATCTTCACTTCACCCTCCTCCATATTTTTATATCTGTTTTAATAATCAAACTGGATTGGAAGATAACACATCAACGTAAAAAGTCAATTAGTTAAGAACTGACAAATATATAAGTCAATAATAATTTCTTCTGAGCAAATATCCTGTGCTGTCGGGGAACCAGCAGATGAACTCGTGTGGCCTCGCGTCACACTATAGTGACCCTATAGTGACCTTTAGGTTATTTAGGTTATTTAGGTGGTCAGGTATCAGGTTACTTCACTTTCGGCATTGGAATTTCACCATAAAGATTTACCCCTCTATTCCCTACCATTTGAAGACGGAAAAGACATTTGAAAAATCGTCTGTCCAGACATTAACATTTTTTTGACGTTTGATTTTCGTCCAAAGATTACTCCGGGTAAGGCCGCCTAAGTCAGTTTCCTTCCTGGCCAGCAGTACCCAGGTGGCGCCAAGCTTTCCTATTTTCTCATTTTCGAAGTCATGGCAGAGCCTGTCTGCAAAACCTTTTTCATCAGCCAGCCTCGCCAGCACCGGAGCGAGGTTTACATAATTGTTGGAGATATGAATCATTAAGATCCCGTCCTCGTTGAGCTTGGAAAAATAGAGGTTCATGGCCTCTCTTGTAAGCAGATGCACAGGGATGGCATCCGAGTTGAAAGCGTCGAGGATGATTATCCCGTAGTAATTGGGCGGCGCCTTCTCCATGGTCAGCCGGGCGTCCCCCATAATGATCTTCCAATCGGCCGCGCACTCAGTCAGGAATGAGAAATAAAGAGAATTGGTGGCAATCTTTTTTACGGCGGGATCGATCTCATAGAAATCGATTTCCTGGCCCGGCCCGGCATAGGAAGCAAGGCTGCCTGTGCCGAGACCGGCGACGGCGATGCGTGATTTTTTCTTCTGCCCGCCGAACTCCCAAAAAACATGGCCTACCGGCCCCTGCCAGTGATAATAGGCAAGAGGCTCGATCCGATTTGACGGATTTGACGGATTAAGCCACTGGATGCCATGCCGCGTTGTTCCGTGATAAAGAGACATGAACCTGCCGTCAATACTCCTTGCCACCGTAAGTATTCCAAAGAAGCTTCTCTCGCGGTGGACAATGTTCTGCCTGAAGCCTTCTGCCGCAGCGATTGTAAGCAGCACGGCTGCAATGCCGATGCCAAAGAGGAAATGCCTTTTCAGGTAAATCAGTCCATAGCATAAAAGTAAAATAATTCCGCATAAAGCGACCACCAGCAAATAAGGAGACCAGGGCAGGTTTTTGTGCGGCATGTGCTCTCCCGCCCTCAACCAGTAAGTGAGCGCAACAAGCACAAGAGGCGCACCTGAGTAGATAAGAATATCCTTCCATTTTCTCATCCCGGTCAGTCGTTTTTTGCTTCCGGCAGGAAGAAGCAAGGCGCCGATAATGAGGATCAGGGGGTACTCAAGAACCGTGCTGAAGATCACAGGAGCAATGAGAGAATTGAAAATGCCGCCCAGCAAGCCGCCGACAGAAATCCAG
>JAPLDV010000665.1 GCA_026391235.1 Bacteroidia bacterium
TACCAATGTACCCTGGATTTACAACATCCCGAAATCACAGTTGACCGGCAACAACGGGTTCTTCAATTTCGAGACTACCGTGCTGAATTTTGGTGAATATGACCAGGAAGAGGTTTACCTGGATCTGGATATAACCAAAAACGGGAACAGCGTGTTTCACAGGATGTCGCCGAATAAGGACCTTGTGGCACTGGTGATCGATACAGTCGATATTGCGGAAATGTATTCGCCGGCAGATTATGGGCATTACAAACTGGCTATGGAATTCAGATCGAAATCCGGGGACGAAAATCCTGCTGACAATAAAAAGGAGGTTTTCTTTAACGTGACCGACAGTATCTATTCACGCGCCGATGATACCAACGATCTGGCATGGTCGTTTACCAAGGAGCGTTACGATGACGCTGCCGTGGCAAATATCGGGTTCTTCAACGGATCGATCTTCCCGATTTTCAACGATTGCGAGGTGAGTTCAATTTCTGTATTTATTGCCGGGGGGAAAGCCGATGAGCTGATCAATTACCGGTACTCCCTCTATTTTGTCCCGGTGGGAGGGACCGATCCCACCCCATATGAGCTGTTGTCAACGGAAACCATCCAGCTTGATTCGGCTGATTTCAATACCTGGGTTACCCTGACATTCGACAAGGACGGGGAATCCGAATTTCTTAAAAAGGGGGACCTGGTTTATGCCGGCCTGACGTTTGACAACCTGAATCCGGAATATATGGTCCGGCGTAATAAAGGGCTGGAGATCGGAACTGATAACTCGGTAAAACTGACCGAATCAACAGCGATGGGATTTTACGATGGGAACTGGGAGACCGGTCTGGGCGATTATATCGGAAAAAGAAACCTGATGATCCGCCTGAACCTGAACGACCACGCCAATATCATTGACGGTACCGGATCCATTCCACAACAGGCGTTCCTTGGGCAGAACTATCCGAATCCATTCAATGGAAGTACAGAAATTGCATATGAACTGACTGCAGGTGCGAATGTAACTTTCGAAGTAATGGACCTCACCGGACGTAAAGTGATGGAAGTGAATAAGGGGCAAATGCCGGCCGGAAAACATTCAATCAAGCTGGAAACCGGCAGCCTGGAAGCCGGCATCTATTTCTATACGATGAGGGCTGGGAATTTTATCAAAACCCGGCAGCTGGTTGTCAGATAGGCATCATGCTGCACGCTAAAGTTACAACATGAATAAAAAAACTACAAAAAGCTGGCATTTCTTTTTCTGTATTACCCTGATTTTCATCTATTATTCGCCTGTAATCGGTCAGAATGGCCTTCACGGATACGTTGCCAGCTATCCCGCCCAGGCCCCTGCCACCTATGGTGAAGGATATGGATTTTATTCGGCGATCTGGCCCCTGGTGAGCACGCCCATTGCAAATTTCCAAATTGGTTTGCCATCAACCTGGATTATTCCTGATAATTCAGATAACAGCACAATTCCTCTCTGTCCGGTTGGTACGGTAGCCAGAGATAACTGGCCTGAAAGAGGCCCTACTTATAGTGATGTTTTTCAGACTGTTGAAGGGGGACCGGGTTATTGGGCAGGTAATAAGTTCCATTACGGTCCGCCTAAATTCAAAATGAATTCGACACCAAACTGCTATACTCAGGAAATTTCCACACCAGGCTGGCAATTCTTTTGGAGCGACACCCCATTGCCAGACAGCATTTTAGGCATTGCCCAAATATCAAACCGCATCCTTATCCCTCCGGATGGAATGACATTTCAGGGAAATCCTAATGGGGAGTTGCTGGGTATCAGCTACCTGTCACTGCCTCTTACATCTGCCTACACCGACAAATATCCGGTAGGCGAAAAAAGCTGGACTCTCTTTTTAAATGCTCTGAATTTCAAGGGCCCACTGGCCTATTATCTCCCGGAAACATGGGCCAAAATCTCAAAGGACTATCCTTTCGATCATGGGCGGGGGCTTGATTCACGCCCCTCAATCAGAAACCTGGCAGGCGGTACGATGGAGTTCAATACAGTGCCGATAATGAGTGCTAATGATGCCAATCAAAACCGCTACTACAAAATTCCACATCTGCAATTTCCGGTCGATAGCTTAAACAGAACTATCCTGTCCAAAGACGTGACATTCTATAGCAAGAAGGCAAAATATAATGAAGTTCTCGAATGGAGAAACGGTGGCCAGGCCCCTTCAGGTTCTTTCCAGAACAGTGGGAGCTACAGGCCTGTAATGCGCACCTATCCGGTAAACTATGATCAGGATGGGAAAGTTGTGGTGGGCATAAACTCCGTTGCTACTCCCGCTATTTTCCAGGGCAATGAATTTGGGCTGAAATGGACAGGCAACATTTCAGATGGAATGGGAAGTTTCCCCGCGTATTATAAAGACTCGGCAAATTTCAGAGTCGCCGTTCCGGATTCGAAGGTGCCGGTTTCTACCGGTCTGGTTAATAGACAATTCCAGGCCCCATCCGCGAACCCCACACCCTATCATGCAGATTTAAAGGGTTCCTGGAGAAATCCGGGGCCGGTGGCAGGCCCGTTCTTTGCTTATCTGAGTGATCATTCCGTAGTTACCTATTTTTGGTATCGTTTTATAGATCAACCGGTATTTCAACAGTTTAACTGGACTCAAGGTAAAAAGGACAGCCTGCAACTTTTGATTGAAGCCATGCATAAAAACTGGTCGATCGAACAAGATTACATGAAACCTCCTTCCAGCGGCAATCTTGCAGCATTTGACCCTGCACTTTTTGTGACTCCCCCTCCCGAATTTTCAACGGGATATGTTCCGATTGTCGTGGGCCAGGAGAAATCAGAAGGGAATCATGCCGATAATAATCCCTATAATAGTTTGCCTGCAATTGAAGTATATCCAAATCCAGCATCTCATTCTTTAAACATATTGTTGCAGGCAGTACCGAACGCCAATTCAAAACTTCAACTAATGGATTCGACCGGGAAAATCCTTCAAACAGTCAATCTGCACAAAATGAGTGAAGTGCTGAATATCAGCTCTCTGTCAAATGGCATATACATCCTGAATTATACCGATGGAGTTTATTCTGAGAAGAT
>JAPLDV010000502.1 GCA_026391235.1 Bacteroidia bacterium
ACCAATGAACAGAAAATCAGCAATTCCTTCAGCATGAATTATGGATTCCGCTTGAGCCTCTTTAGTAATATCGGCCCATCAAGTGTGAATAAATACAATAGCAATAAGGAAATCCTGGACTCGGTTGCCTATTCATCCGGGAAATTCTACAATACCTATATTGGGTTTGAGCCCCGAATCACTGCAAACTACCTGATTAACAGCACAAATTCGATCAAGGCGAGTTATAACCGGATGTTTCAGTACCTGCATATCCTCTCGAATTCATTATCCAGCTTACCTACCGATGTGTGGACCCCCAGCACACCTCTGATAAAACCGACGATAGCCGATCAGGTATCGGTGGGGTACTTCAAAAATCTTCCAAATAAAAATTGGGATCTGAGTGTGGAGGCGTACTATAAAATTCTGGGCAACCTGGTGGATTATAAGAACGGCGCCAACACCATTTTAAACCCTAATATTGAGGCAGAGCTTGAATTTGGCAGGGGCCGCACTTACGGACTGGAATTTCTGGCAGGCAAAACCAGCGGGAAACTTACGGGCTGGATCAGTTATACCCTGGCAAAATCCGAAAAGCAATTCGACCGCATCAATTTTGGCAAGTGGTTTTCTGCACGGCAGGACCGGACCCACAATATTTCAATCGTGGCTTCCTACCAGATTGCCAAAAGGCTGACCTTATCAGGAAACTGGATCTATTATACCGGCGATGCGGTGACCTTCCCCAGCGGCAAATATAAGGTGGATGGGGTCCTCGTCAATCTTTATACCGAAAGGAACGCTTCAAGAATGCCTGATTACCACAGGCTGGACCTTGGCATCACCTATCAGTTTAAACCAAAGAAAAGATGGAGCTCCGACATCAATTTTTCGGTATACAATGCCTATGACCGGAAAAACGCTTACAGTATCTCATTCAGGGAAAGTAAAACTGTGCCGGGAACCACCGAAGCCGTGAGACTGGCGCTTTTTGGCATTGTACCATCCATTACCTTGAACTTTAAATTCTAAACAAAAGTGAAAAGACTTAATAGATTGCCCGCCCTGATCATACTCTCGCTTCTTTTGATTCTGACTTCATGCGAGGAGGTGATCAAACTCGACCTGAAAAACAGTGCACCCCGGATGGTAATTGATGCCACACTGGATGCGTCGGCCGGGAAATGCCTGGTCAGATTATCCAGATCGCTCGACTTTTATCAGACGGACACGGCAGTTTCCCTGATGGGAGCTACAGTGGACCTGATTAGTGGTTCAGGCGGCATCACCGAATTGGCAGAAATCAGTCCCGGAGTATATTCGGCATCCAACATTGCGGTAGCGTCGGAAGAAGTTTTTCGGATTGAGGTAATGGTCACTGCTGATGAGCGTTACACCGCCTGGTCCAAAACCCCGGAATCGGTGAAGCTCGACAGTTTAAAGGTGGTGACGGGAATCAGCGATCCGGGCCCAACCAGTCCGCCAATCTTTCTCGTCAAACCCAAATGGAAAGACCCGGCCGGAGTAGCCAATTATTACCGGTTTAAAGTAACCACCAAAGGCAAACCTCAGACTGGCTTTACCATAACCAATGATGAACCCTTTGATGGTACGGAAGTCGATATGCAGCTTTCCGATTTCGAGTTTGCTTTCGGGGATACGGTCCGGTTTGAGTTTGTCTCAATCGATTCCGTGAGTTACTCCTATTTCAGCCAGGTAAACGATATGGCCCTTCCGGGTTTTGTGTCGGCCACACCTTATAACCCCATCGGCAATTTCGATAACGGTGCGCTGGGGTACTTCGGAATCTATTATTCCGAGGTTTGGGATACTATCATTGCAGCAGGCAGATAGGTTAAGATTTTTTCAAGCTAAGACGAAAAGTTGCCAACTTATAAACCGATAGACAATCAATTTTGAAAATGAAATGACGTGGGAAAAATGAAAGCGATTATTTGCACTAAATACGGGCCACCAGAAGTCCTGCAGGTCAAGGAAGTAGAAAAACCTACTCCCAAGAATGATGAGGTACTGATAAGAGTATATGCAACAACAGTTTCGTCAGGCGATTGTCGTATGCGAAGTTTCAAAGTTCCTTTCTCGCTTTGGCTCCCTGCAAGAATAGCGTTAGGTTTAAGAAAACCAAGAAACCCAATATTAGGTTTGTATCTGGCGGGAGAAATTGAAACCGCTGGCAAATTTGTTAAACGATTTCAAAAAGGTGACAAGGTTTTTGCGCGTACCGGTGAGAGTTATGGTGCTTATGCCGAATATATTTGCCTACCTGAAGACGGTTTAATGGCAATAAAACCATCCAATGTAACTTATGAGGAAGCCGTCGCCATTCCTTTTGGGGGATTGACTGCCTTGTATTTTCTTAGAAAAGGTAAGATTCAGAGCGGACAAAAAGTTCTAATTTATGGAGCTTCCGGAGCGACAGGGACTTCTGCGGTGCAGCTTGCCAAGTACTTTGGGGCGGAAGTTACCGGGGTTTGCAGTACCACGAATTTAGAATTGGTGAAGTCTATAGGTGCTGATAAGGTCATTGATTACACGAAGGAGGATTTTACAAAGAATAATGAGCTTTTTGACATCATCTTTGATTCCGTTGGCAAAATCTCATATTCAAAAAGCAAGAAAACCCTTAGAGCGAAAGGAAAGTACATTTCGGTTTTAACATCCGGGCACGCAGCAGGGATGCATACTCCAGACCTTATTTTACTCAAAGAACTTGTTGAGACGGGCAAGATAAAACCAGTCATTGATAGACGCTATCCGTTGGAACAGATTGTTGAAGCTCACAGATATGTTGATAAGGGGCATAAGAAAGGAAATGTAGTAATAACTGTGAACCATGGAAAGATGAAAAACACCGTTCTACACTTTGCATTACCCTTGAAATCGAGCATCCTTCCAATCGTCCTTTTGTTTTTGGCAAGTGCATGCCTTGCCCAAACCATACCTCCAGCAAGTATGTATCTGGGTCAACAGGTTCCCGGAATAACTCCAAAGGTATTCCAGTTACAGGTCACCCCCGGACTTGCGGCTGCCGAAAGGATTGCTGTTACCTCCGATAACAAGGAGATCTATTATGGTGAACTCGACAATTGGCCTTCCACGGTGCAGCGGATAAAATATTACAAATATTCCGGCACCAGCTGGCAGGGCCCGTTCGTAGCATTCGAGGGATTCATTGCACCCTCACTGTCGGCCAATGACAGCATTATGTATATGCAAAAAAACCTGAATAACAATACTTTATCCTGTACATTCTATTCAAGGAGAAATGGTACCGGCTGGACTGCCCCCCAACGATTGCTATCCATGAACCGCAATACTCACTATTTCCAGGAGACCAATCAAAAAAACTATTTCACGGCCTCCTCGCCATCCTCTACCGGGTCAGCCACTGATCTTTGCAAATTGTTCATCCGGAATAGCGATACAACCTTACAAAACCTTGGAATTCCAATAAATACAACAGCTACTGAAAATGATTTTTATATTTCCAGAGACGAATCCTATATCATCTTTTGCCGTTTCCCTTCCGGTTCGGCGAGCGACCTGTTTATCACTTATAAAACAGAGAATGGCCGTTGGACCAACCCGAAAACCCTCGGAACACAAGTAAATACCCCGAATCCTAACTGGGAGGCTTGTCCGTTCGTCACAAAAGACAATAAATACCTGTTTTTCATGCGCGGTGGAAATGCATTGTCTTCCTACTTTATCTATTGGGTAGCCATTGACAATCTTATTGATAGCCTGCGGCAAACCAATTATACACCGTATATAAGATATTCTTTACAAAACCAGACTTTCTCAACCGGGCGATCCAATAGTTTTGCCATTTCTGACAGTTCCTTTATTGATGACAACGGGAACAACACGCTGACCTTTACCGCCAGCCTGAGCAATGGGAATCCTTTACCCTCATGGTTAAGTTTTGATCCGGATTCCGTCAGCTTTGTTGGTACACCAAGCGAAGCGGGCTCATTCATAGTAAAGGTGACAGCCACTGATCCGGCCGCAGCTTCCGCTATGTCTTCATTTACCTTGCGCGTAATCGATGCATCCGGTTTGGAGGAGCAAAGCCAGGAACGGAACATTCAGGTTTTTCCCAATCCGGCAAAGGAAATGGTAAATTTATCTTTTGGAACCGCTGGATATGAAAGCGCAATCATATCGGTAACCGACCGGATCGGTAGAGAAGTTTTCACTGGCACCATCCATAACAGGCCAATGGCCACGATAAACTTACCCGGTAATCCTGCAGGTATCTATTTTTTAAGTCTGAATATTGACGGAACTCTCCTACGTAAAAAGATCATTTTGGAATAAATCTGAATTTACAATATAATATGCTGGGCGTGACAGTTTACAATCAGCGGTTAAACTCGCCAAATCCAATTATTAATGTTTCCGATTTGAAGCCAAGAGTATATTTTATTAAGATTCATGCTAAAGACAATAAAACTGTATCATCCAAATTTTGTCAAAATTTATTAGCCCTGACAATTGCATTCTTAATAATCATGCTGATTTTTTCAACACTGAAAACACCTCTGAACATTCACATTGAAAAAAATTATCTTCGCATAAAATAAAATGAAAAAAATGAAGACAATTTGCATGTTGATATTTGCACTATTAACTTTAGATTCTTTTTCTCAGCAAGAAGAGTTTATATCTATTGTTGAAAACCCTGCCACATCTGTAAAAGACCAGGGTGGACCTAGTTGTTGGAGTTATGCCACGGCTTCATTTATTGAGTCGGAACTACTTCGGCTAAAGAAAGGTACTTATGATTTATCGGAAGATTTTTTCATTTATTATGGATATATCGATAAAGCACATAATTATGTTTTGCGTAAAGGAAATTCGAGCTTTAGGTCTGGAGGATTAGCTCATGATGTATTGAGAATTATTAATGAGAAAGGGATTATTCTCCAACAATACTTCAAAGTAGATTCAATACAAAATAACAGAGAATTAGAAAGAGTTTTAGGAAGTTATCTTAAGACAATATTAGAAGACGATTATCCAACAGAGAACTGGATGAAACATTATTGCGCATTACTTGACAGCTATTTCACTCCGTTACCAAAACAATTTGACATCAAAGGTCAAACTTTTACTCCGATTTCATTTGCCAAATTTCTTGAAATAAGTGCCGATGATTATATTTCATTGACTTCATATACCCACCATCCTTTTTATACAAATTTTGCGCTTGAAGTTCGTGATAATTATGCAAGTGGCATGTACTATAATGTGACTCTAAATGAATTCCTCCAAGCTATAGATAGCTCACTGGTTCATGGATATACTGTTGTCTGGGATGGCGATTTGTCTGATGGCTTCTCTTACAAAAATAATGGACTTGCTTTGTTGCCAATACCAGGTAATGACGGAATAAAAACGCTAAATTCGAGTACCCCGGAAATAGATGTTGACCAAAAAACAAGGCAAATTAGCTTTGAACGATTACTTACTACCGACAATCATTTGATGCATATAATTGGGATGGCAAAAACTAAAGAAGGTAAAAGATTCTACATTGTAAAGAATTCATATGGAATCAATAATGGACCTTATAATGGTTTTATTTATATGAGCGAGGCGTATTTGAAAATGCAAACCGTTTCTATAATGTTAAACAAGAACTCATTACCAAGAGAATTTAGAAGAAAAATCGAGTAAAATAGTCTGCATATAACATCGTCATTATAAACAGAAAGGCAATCCATTTTGACGTCAACTGCCTGCCAAACCGCTTGTCCTGTTATCTGACCGCTTATCACTTTCTCCTTTGATTGAAAATAATGTATCATTTTCTTTGAGGCCATTATTTATTCAATTCTTACTTAAGTCATGAATAACAAGAATATGCTAATTGTTGCAGTGCTGAAAACCATTTTCGTTCCAATGCCAGTGCGGCTCAACTGAAACATGCGAAACTTGAACAATATAGCGGTTAAAAGATTTTTCCGTTCCGGGAAGATGATCCGTCCAATGCTGTTTCTGACCATATTGCTGTTCCTGACCTCCTTCCGTACCCACAAGGCTGGGGTTCCTGATCCCGCGCTCATATCGGTTTTCCAGGTTTTATCGACCGGGAATCCATCGAATAGCCGCGAGGAACCGATGGGAGATTTTCAGTCGATTACCATACCGTTAAGACGTGTCGGAAAGCTATTGCTGATTGAAGCAAGGATTGGTGACCAAACCGGCAATTTTGTATTCGACACCGGTGCCAGCAGACTGGTGCTGAACTGCACCTATTTCAAGAAGGACCTTTGGGTGGTGGAAGAGAATGCACGCGGCATAACCGGGAGCGTTGAAAAGCTTTATCGAACCCGTGTACCCAGGATCGACGTTTCTGGTCTTTATTTTGAAAATGTTTTTGCCGATGTGATCAATCTGGGGCAGATCGAAACACGCCGTGGTGTGAAAATTCTCGGATTGTTCGGGCTGGACCTGTTCAGGAACCTGGAAATGGTGATCGATGTAAACCGGGGCGAATTGAAGCTTTACAGGATTGACAGGGCCGGCAAGAGGATCAGTGCGGATGCCGATACCCTGAAAACAACCCTGATAAGTCCGATCAGGGAGGCAGGCGGAGTAGTATTCATGCCTGCCACCCTAGGGGGTAAATCTGTTGATTTTTGCCTTGATACCGGCGCCGAAGCAAATGTGCTCAGTAGCTCCTCCTCCAGAAAGGTCCTGAATACGGTAACGATCACCAGGCGCTGCAGACTGACCGGTTCAGGAAGCGAACAGATGGAGGTCATGTATGGAACTATGAATGATTTTATTCTTGGCGGCCAGCAGCTGCAACCCATGGAAACCATTATCACGAGTCTGCAGTCAATCGTCCCGGCCTATAGTTACCCGTTTAGCGGAGTTCTGGGATTCGACTTTTTTGAAAAGGGGGTCGTTTGCATTAACCTGGTTAAGGAAGAATTGTACATGTGCCTGATCGGGGAACAGATGTCGGATTTCGCCGGCAAATCTGACCTTAACAGCACCCTGCCCGGCAAGATTCCCAATAGAATGGCAAATTCCAAGCAGCTGTCAGACAGCTGGCACTGAACAGCGTGTATCATTTTCTTTTGGGCGTTATTTTCAACAAATCAATAAGCATACAATGCAAGAATCCTTAGGATTTCAAAATGATATCCAAACCGCTTATCACCTTATTCTGCCACTTATCACTTTCTCCTTTGATAAAGCCAGAGGGTCTATTTCCTTTGAGGCTGATATTTCCAAACTTAACAACTCATGGAAACGATGAAAAACACGAATCTACACCTTGCAGCACCCTTGAAACCAGCATCCTCCCAATCCTGTTTTCGTTGCTGATAAACCCGGGT
>JAPLDV010000577.1 GCA_026391235.1 Bacteroidia bacterium
CGACAGATTGATTGATGGGGCCAATGATGCGGCAGAAATGTCGAAAACCAGCCTCCAGAATTCATGCCCTGACCTTGCTATCCTGATCAGTTGCGTTGGGCGTAAACTTGTGCTTAAGCAAAGAGTGGAAGAGGAACTCGAGATTATTCGCGAGGTAATTGGCAGCAATGCTTCAATAACAGGCTTTTATTCTTATGGGGAAATATGCCCGATCAAGCCGTTCGAACAACATTGTGAACTACACAATCAAACCATGACCATTACGCTGTTTAAGGAAGTGTAAACTCTGAGCACTATGGAAGTCAACCTGAACAAACTTTTGTTGCGTCAGATTAGAAGACACTTTGGTTCTGCCGACAATCTGCCGGATGAGTTCACAGGTATTATTCAGGATATAAATAATACCTATCAAAATTTTGAAGATGACACTCAACTGCTTCAAAACTCAATCGAAATCAGCTCCCAGGAGCTTAGGGATGCCTTTCTGAAACAGAAGCAAAATGCGGAAGCACAAAAGGAAACTATAAACAAAATAAAAGAAGCTATTTATGCGATAAATCCTTCTGACAGGACAAATATTGTTGAAAGTGAACACACCTTTCCCAACAGCAATTATCTGTTCGATTCGCTGATAAAATTGATTGAAGAGCGTAAGCAGGCTGAGGAATCTCTGAGGGAGAGTGAATTTCGCATGATGTCGCTTACCAGCACCGCTCAAGATGCCATTTTGATGATGGATCCGGAAGGGCGGATTTCCTATTGGAACATTGCTGCCGAACGCATTTTTGGTTACACATGCGAAGAAGCCATCGGCCAAATGCTGCATGATTTCATAGTGCCCCGGCGTTTTCATGAAGCTCACCTAATCGCATTTCCTGATTTTCTGCTTACAGGGCAGGGTGATGTCATAGGGAAAACGTTAGACCTTATGGCTATGCGAAAAGACGGAAAGGAAATCTCTGTACAGCTATCGCTTTCCTCTTTTCAGTTACAGGACGGCTGGCATGCCGTGGGCATTCTCAGGGACATCACCGAACGAAGGCTAATGGAAAACCAACTGAAGGAGAGTGAAAACCTGCAGCGTTCACTGATAGAAAATGTTGCAGTGGGCATCGTGATTATTGATTGGGAAACACGCGTTATCGAAAGCGTCAACACTTTTGCCTCATTGCTGATCGGTGAAATTAAAGAGGAAATTGTTGGAAAAAAATGTCATCAATTCCTCTGTCCTGCTGAAGAGCATTGCTGTCCGGTTTGCGACAAAGGTCTGAATGTGGATAATTCCGACAGGATTTTACTGCGGGCTGATAAAACGGCACTGCCTGTTCTGAAAACGGTTAAACGGATACGGATCGGAGGTAAAGAAAAGCTTTTGGAAAGCTTTGTGGATATAACGGTTCAAAAGGAAGCAGAAGAAGCTCTTCAAAATGAACGTACACTTTTTCGGACGATCATCGATTTGATTCCTGATGGAGTATACGTGAAAGATACTGAAGGACGAAAAATTCTCGCCAATCCTAAAGAAGTTCAACTCGCAGGTAAGAATTCTGAAGATGAAATAATTGGCAAAACCGATTTTCAATTATATCCCGGCAGAGAAGCAAAACGTTCTCAGGATGAAGACCAATTCGTTCTTAATTCAGGAATATCGATAATAGATGCTGATGGCAGATTGATCGATAGAGAAGGCAAACTCCATTGGCTTTTGGTTTCAAAGGTGCCATTACGCGATATCCACGGGAAAACCACAGGAATAGTCGGGGTAACACACGACATCACCGAACGCAAGATGGCCGAAAACGAGCTGAAACAAATATCTACACGTTTGGCATTAGCTACGCGCGCCGGTGGAGTGGGTGTGTGGGATTTCGATATCGTCAACAATATCCTGTTGTGGGACGATCAGATGTTTGCATTGTACGGGGTGGATAAAAGTAATTTCGAGGGAGCTTACGAAACCTGGCTCTCAGGTGTCCATCCTGACGATGTGGCACAGAGCGACGCGGAAATCCAGATGGCCATGCGCGGCGAAAAGGAATTTGATACCGAATTCCGCGTTGTCTGGCCCAACGGATCTGTTCACAATGTCAGAGCCCTTGCTATCGTTGTGCGCGATGACTCTGACAAACCAATACGCATGATTGGAACTAATTGGGAAATCACAGAACAGAAGAAAACAGAAGCGACACTTTTAATGGCAAAGCAAGAAGCAGATATAGCCAGCAAAGCCAAATCAGAATTCCTGGCCAACATGAGCCACGAAATACGTACGCCACTCAATGGAGTTATCGGTTTCACTGATCTTCTGCTGAAAACCCCATTAAATAAAATCCAAAAACAGTATGCTGAAAATGCAAATACCTCAGGACATTCTTTGTTGGGAATCATTAATGACATACTCGACTTTTCTAAAATTGAAGCCGGCAAAATGGAGCTTGATTACAATAAAACTGATATTATTGAACTGGCCGAACAAACATCAGACATTATTAAATATCACGCATCCCGAAAAGGGCTTGAACTCCTTTTAAATATTCAGCATGATTTGCCGCGATTTGCTGTGACGGATGGGATAAGGTTGAAACAAATTTTTGTCAACCTTTTAGGGAATGCCGTTAAATTTACCGAAGCCGGAGAAGTAGAACTGAAAATAACTTTTACTAAAAAAGATGAAACCTCAGGTGAATTCAGCTTCATGGTTCGGGATACAGGCATTGGTATTAACGAAGAGCAACAAAAACAACTGTTCAAAGCATTTACTCAGGCAGATTCTTCAATAACACGGAAATTTGGCGGAACCGGGCTTGGCCTTACTATATCGAATATGCTTGCCGAAAAAATGGGAAGCAAAATTGAAATTATCAGTGAAACCGGCAAAGGCTCGAATTTCTTTTTTACACTTGAAACAGAATATGAAGTTGGTGAAAAACTCGACTACGGCAGTCTGACAGATATAAAACGTGTTTTGGTAATTGACGACAATGACAAAAACCGGATGATCCTTGAGCACACGTTTATAAACTGGGGAATTGAATTTACCGGCATCGACAGTGGGCTCTCAGCCTTGAATATCATTGAAAAGTCGAAGCCGTTTGATATAATTTTTGTTGATTATCAAATGCCTTTCCATAACGGGATTGACACCATCAAAATGATCCGGGAACAACTAAAGCTTACTCCCGCAATGCAGCCTATTATTTTGCTTCACAGTTCGTCGGATGATGTTGATATCCATGAAGAATGCAAAAAGTGGGGTGTGTTATTTAACCTGACTAAACCTGTTAAAACTCAGGAATTATTGAATTATCTGAAATGCATTCACAATCAACCAGCTGAAGTGCCAAAAGGAATTAAGGCAGCTCCTCTTAGCCTGGCTATTGGCATTGCAAACGATAGTTCGCCTGTTATACTTATTGCTGAAGATGTTGCTTTAAACCGGCTGTTGGCAAAAACTTTAATAAAGCAAATGATTCCAAATGTTAGGGTTGTAGAGGCAAAAAACGGAAGAGATGCATTTGATATGGCCATTAGCATAAACCCGGATTTAATATTCATGGATGTTCAGATGCCTGACATCAGCGGAATTGAGGCAACAGTGGAAATTCGAAACTATGAGCATGGTAAAGACAGACGGATTCCAATTGTTGCATTAACCGCCGGAGCTATAAAAGGAGAAAAAGAAAAATGTCTGGAAGCCGGAATGGATGATTTTATTACAAAACCAATTGACAGGGATGCTCTGAAAAGAATATTGAAACAATACCTGACCCCAAGCTTCCCCCTGCCCACTGCATAGAGGGAAGGGGGCACCGGGAGGTCTTCACTCCGTCCTCAAACTCTCAATAATCCCCGGCTTCTTCACCGAATTCCATCCCAGGATCAGGATCCACGCGAAGCCGTTAAGGAGAAGGATCAGCAGGATCGAAATCAGGAAAAGCGGCGATACTTCACCGGCCGGGTTGAGGAGGCCGGGGAGTACGGATACCAGTGAGGAGATGCCACCGGCGAGGGTTCCGTAAAGGAGCAGCGCGGAATATTCAAGGACAACCAGCCAAAGAATCCTTTGCCTGCTGAAACCAGTGGCGCGGAGGAGTGCGATCTCCGCCTGACGCTCTTGCAGGTTACGGGCCAGAATGATGGCCAGGCCAATAGTGCCGAGAAGCATCGCAAGTGCACCCATTACAAGAAAGATCGATAAATAAGTGTTTTCAACGGAATTAAATTCTGCAAGTTTTTCCGCAGCCGGTTTCAGATCCGCACCGTAATCACGGAAAACGCTCATCAACTCTGACCGAATCGGTTCAATATCAGTATGATCAGCTAAAATGAGCATGATGTTGGTACCACTTACCGATGGCCAGTACTTCAAGAAGAGTTTTTCGGGGATCATTATATTCCCTTGAAAAACTGAATTTGTAAGTCCGCCCACCAACACAATTTTCACGGTATCACCGGTCTCGGATTTGTATTTAAGTGTATCTCCGATTTTCAGCCCGAGCCCCCACTGGATTACCGTCTGGTCAGCCACGGCAGGAATAACTCCATCAGGCAGAACCTTTTCCAGTATTTTCCAGGGATCAGCCAGATATTTTTCGTCTATCAGGGATGCAAACCGGAAACGGCCTTCGAAGGCTTCCGGGGGTACTCCCAGCAGTGGCGGGTTGCTCACGCGGTTCAGATTCAAACAGCTCGCGTCATCGCCTTGCAGCTTCTTCATCTGGACAAATTCTGATGAATTCTCCAAACCGTATTTAGATCTGACTAATGGATTATTCAGATTATCAGGCACAGGCACGGTTGTTTCAAGGTAAAAGAGGAATCCGCCAGTTCCGGTGTGAAGGTACCCACCCCAACCCCTCCCTGAACCCAGGGAGGGGCCTGGCTCCGAGGGAAGATCAGAGGATGTTCCCCCTCCCTTTTTCAGGTAGGGGGGTAGGGGGTGGGTACCTTCAACAGCTTTTCGATTTGCCCCGATTGCCATAACCATAAAAATTCCAATCGCGAACAGCAGAATCACCGACAGACTCCGGCCGCTGTTACGCCAGAGGTTGCTTCGGGCAAACGAACCCAAACTGAAGTTCCGGTTTGTGGCCGGGGGGGAGTGGCGGAACATCCGTATGGCCAGAAGTATCAGACTGAGCAACAAAAGAGTGCCTGCAGTAAAGAAGAAGGTGGGGCTTACCGATTGGATTCGGATGAGTCCGAAAACCAGCATCACCAGTGCCCAGAGACCGGTAGTGGCGGAGAATAGCGTTAAATGCAGTTTATACCGGCGTGAATCCAAGGTTTTGCTCCGGTGCTGCAACGCCACTGTTTTATGATGAAACAGATGCCTGAGTGCCAGCCAGGACGATCCGAAGGAAACAAGTATGCTGATCGCCATCCCGGCCGCCAGGGTTACCGGTTTGAAAACCGGCCGCAGGGTATCGGTAAGGATAATATCATTCCAGACCCCGTTCAAGGCCTTAAATATCACGATTGTATAAATAAAAGTCAGCATCAGGCCGATAAGTGCCCCGAAACATGAGACAAAACTGTTCTCCCAAAGCAGCATCTGACGGATTCTATGTTCGGGCCAGCCAAGGGCCCGGAGGGTGCCGATCTGAGTGAGCCGGCCGTCAAGCCCCAGCCTGATCAATAATATAGTAAGAATAATGCCCCCGGCAACGAGGAAGAAACTCAGCCCCAGGAATAGCCCGCTGAAATCAACACCCGAGGTGGCAGCAGTCAGTCCCTCCCGGGCGGGTTCACGAACTATGATCCCTGTATCGGAAGGACGGAGATGGCTCAGGATACCACTCTCAATATCAGAAAAACCAGTTCCGGGTGAAAAGCGTATCTGGGTATATTTCCCGAAACGGTTCTGCCACAGCCCGGCAGCCTGATAGGGATTGATGAAGGCCTTAGGCGTTCCCTTATATTGGTTCCAATATCCCTCGTCCTTGTCGCGGATCTTCTCCAGGTCGATCGGAATGCTGGTCTCCCAGTCGCGGCAGTTTCCGGCATCCGACAGTCCGTGTATCTCAGGCATCAGGAACCGGTCGCAGCGTTGATCGTCCATCGGGATGATCCCGGTGATCCTGAAACGAGCCTTTTCCACGGTAAGGTTGCGGAGCGGTCCCACCACGAAATAACTCAAAGTGACCGAATCACCAATCCCGGCTGCAAGATCTTCGGCCAGCCAGCGGCTGATCATGATCTCGCCTGGCTGAACCTGGTCACCGGGCAGGGTGGATACAAAAGAGTAGGGGGTTGTACGGTTGCCGGTCCGGAATTCGTTAACGAAATAACTGAACCATAGTGTTTTATCCGAGGTTAGGGATTCAATAGCCGACAGGGTTGGCAGGTCGAAGAATACACGCGGGGTCCGCAGGATCCATTCCCCGGTAGCGGGGTGTTTTTCGATGTACAAACTGGCATCGCGAAGAGTCCTGCTGGAAGCCAGCGCCTTTTCCGCTTGAGAAGCAGGTACTTTCCCTTTGCCGGCCATGATGATCAGGTTTGACAAACCTTCTAATCCGGCCAGTTTTTGCAAATACTTTTTACAGATAAACACATTGAACGGGGCCGATTGCGTATTCTGAAGGTGGAAGCGACCATGTAAGTACTTTCCTGCTATCGATTTGACAGAAACGCGGGCTGCAATGATATTTTCCTGATCGGAAACAAACGGTGCATCGATCGGCACCGGGCCCGGTTTATTGATCCGGATGAGGATCTCGTCGCCCTCCCTGACATCAAGCCGTGCGGCCAGGTCATCGCTGATTACAGCTTCGTTATCGTTCAATGGAGGGTCGAAGGTTCCCGGGCCGACTATCGTGCGGAAAGCCTGCTCCACGCCGAACACCTGCACCTTCGGCAATCTTTTCGTCCCGCCGCCGGCCGTCACCGAGCCCTCCAGCTGCAACACAGCATTAGCAGGTATTCCGAGCTCTGCCGACACCCGGTAAGCCAGCGAATCGGTGATGTACCGGTCACCCGCACTTACCGATAAATCAACATCACCCAGCCTTATCCCAACAAGGTTCTGCAGCCCGCTTCGCACCGAATCACCCGTAACCAGCGCCCCGGTGATCACCGCCATACCAATCGCCATCCCCAGCGCCACCGTCAGATTGCGCCGGCGATAATGCCACAAACTTCTAAATATCAGACGGTTAAAATACATTTTCCAATGTGCCAATTAAAGAATGTGCCAATGTGCCAATGTGCTAATGTGCCAATTGTCATCCCCGCGAAAGCGGGGACCCCTGCACGCTATACGAAATCTGGCAAGCGGGGACCTTTTCACGCTAAACCGAGGCTTTTGATCTCCACCACCCTCCCCATCTTCCCCGCCAGCTCCTCCGAGTGCGTCACCAAAATGATCGTCTTACCGTCGAGCTTGTTCATCTCAATTAATAACTCAATTAAATTCAAGGCATTGACTTCATCAAGAGCACCGGTAGGCTCATCGGCTAATATCAGATCCGGATCATTAATCAATGCCCGGGCTACTGCTGTTCGCTGACATTCACCACCGGAAAGCTCACCGGGATACTGGTTTCGCATCTCCCACAGACCCATGCGCTTAACTAACACTTCGGCCCGCTCGCGGTAAAAGGATCGCTTGGCTTTGGCTGGACTCGCCAGGGTTGGGATCAACACATTCTCAAACAATGTGCACTGCAGTAATAAGTGATGAAGCTGAAACACCTGCCCGATGGAACGGTTGCGGTAAATATCAAGTTCAGAAGCAGTTAAAGTGCACAAATCCCGGCCGTTAAACTCAATTATACCAGCATCAGGCTTATCTAGCGCAGCGATCAGGTTGAGCAAAGTCGTTTTACCCGAACCGTAGGGACCAACAATCGCAATGCTTTCGCCCCGGCTAACGGTCAGAGAGAGCTTCGACAACACCGTACGACAGTTAGCCGTATCATGAACCCCGTATTCTTTCCGGATATTATCCAGACGTAGCAAGACTTGTTTATCATTTATGCTCATTGCGCAGATTCATAAGCAGTAACCAATTCCCTGGCATGGGTAAAAATATCGAAATACCGGTGAACGCCATCATAGCCCGATTGGCTCAATACAGCCAGTTGCTGAGGTTCCGATAATAGTTTAACAAGTGATTCGGCAAGTAATTCAGGTTTATTAGGCTCATACACAATGCCACCACCCGATTTCCGGATGATTTCCGGAAAAGCTCCAAGTGCAGGCTGAACCACCGGCACACCCGAAGCCATCGATTCCAGCAGGTATAAACCAAACGCTTCACCAATCCGTACCGGAACGGATACCACCGACACTTTCCTGAAGAACTCTTTCCGGCCCTCTTCTTCAAAATTTTCCTGAAATTCAACCTGATCATGTAACCCGCACTGGTCGATCCTTTTCTTTAGCTTGTTGATGTAGTGCTTGTCGTCACCGGTCGACCCGCCGGTCAGGATCAGGTTAACATCCTGAAATCCCTGCCTGCCCTTCAGGCTGATAAATGCTTCAACAAGGATATCCAATCCGTTTTCTTCGCACATCCTGGATATAAAGCCAATATTTCTCGGTTTTTCATGTGCCGGAATATATTCATAATCAGCAGGATCAATACCGAGATAGATCGTTTTGACCTTATAATCGGGTAATCTTAAACGCTGTTTCATAAAAGCTGAGAAGTAGTGACTCACCGAGATGAACCGATCAATGGAGCGGGCATTATCATGCATTAGATTCCAGGCTTCCTGTCGGAATTCCGGCTTCATCACATCAATCCAAACATCCTCATCCTGGAGCGAGCAGTACACAGGCACCCCCAGCTTTTCCCGGATACGAGGGGCCAGTCCAGACAGCAATGCATTCGACAGATGCACGATATCGGCCGGGTAATGATGCTTGATCCAGTCGATCATCCGGTCGAGCTCTTCATGCTGATGTCCATGCTCGCCTTTGAGCATCGAAATGGTCATCTCACTCAAACCTTTGGCACGTGTTGAACCGGCCATTCCGGCAGCCATCTTCAGCATCGGTTTCGAATTGAGGAACTTATCGAACCACAGCGGAGCCTTCTCAAAAAACGGGTACAACTGTTTGAGATAAATGCTGATGGCTCCGTAAAAAACCGGAATATCGTTGCGTTCTTGCTCATGGGCAAAAAGCGGCAGGTACATCGGAACCTTGATCACCTCATGACCCATTTTCCGCAATGCCACAACGTATTTACTGTCGCGCAGGCAATTGCCGCAATAAAAGCTGCCTCCTGAACCCGGGATGATGTGTATGATGCGCATAATAAAATGTGCTAATTATTCAATGTGCTAATGTGCTAATTTAAGAACCTCTTTAATTAGACCCAAAGCATATCATTTTGTTAAGTTTAGGTGTAAAAATGTGGTCATATCTTGTATTCAAAGCTAAACAGAATCCGGTGGCTGGTTGGCTTAATTTGATCAGTATGATAAGAACCCTGATAATTAAGGCACAGGGTGATGCCCTTGACAGAGCTTAGCGAAAGGCCGGTGATCAGTGCATTCTGGCTGTCAATGTAAGGAACAATGATGTCTGAGTTATTCTCAACGATCAGCCGGTCGTAACGAACAAGAAAATTGAGTGATTTATATAATGCAACACAACCGAATACCGTTCCGCCGTATGTATTGTATACCGGAACTCCCAGATTATTATTGACATAAGTAAATTCAGCACCGAAGCGAGCTTGGTCACCTGCCCGGTAACCGACGTATACATTAAACAGGTGTTCTTTTGCTGTATAGCCCGGTTCACCGGATGATTTCAGGTGGTAGAATGCACGGGTCTGGATATGATCGGCAGGATAGAAATTCAAACCGCCGGCCAGCTTGACCTTCCCGAAATTGTCCTGATCGATGCGCGGCCCTTCTCCGTTGGTAACCGCGACATCCACCGATAGCATTTTATTAATCGTATAATAGGCGGCAAATCCCAAATCCGTGCTTGGAATGCCAAAATACCGGTCCTGGAAGGTTTCTGCCACGAAACGGTAGCCCCAGAAGGTCTCAAAGGGTATAAAGTTATTCTGGCTGATGGCACCTCCTTCAATGGCAAAACGGTCATCAGGGGTCCAGCGGAGATTGGCCACTTTCAAATACATGGTGTTCATTGATTCGGTCAAACGGAAACGATCGATTAAAATTTTGGCTGACCAATGTTTATCGTACTGATACTGAAATCCAAACATCATTCTTCCGATCCAGAATGAATAATCCTTCGACACATCGGTCGACGGATTGTATTCCGCATTCGCGAAAAAATGTACGATAGGTTTCAGCTTCGAAAAATCAAAACCCTTTACCTTAGTGCTGTCCTGACCGTAAGCCAGCGTAACCGCAGCCATCAGAATCCCCGGAATCATTCCAGACAATTTCTTCATAAATTCACTAATTTCTCAATTTCTCAATTACCTGATACCTGATACCCGATACCCGATACCCGATACCTGATACCCGATAACTGGTACCCGATACCCGATACCCGACAACATATTATTATTTCCCCAAACCATAAACCCATCCATCCTGCCCGCCCACAAATATCTTGCCTTCAGTCACCGCCGGGTTGCTGAAAATTGGAGAGCCAAGTTCATAAGTTGAAACCGGTTTTCCATCTGAAAGCTTCAGGATAATGAGGTCACCGCGCATATTGGCAATCAGGACTCTATCGTGGCAAATCAGTGGTGATGCATCCACTTTTTCACCGGTATTGTATTTCCAGATAAGTTTCCCACCGGCTGTGTCAAAGCAATAAACATGCTTATCCCGGCTTCCGGTCACTACCCGGTCACCGGCAATTGCAGCCGATGCAACAAAAGGCAGCTGCACCTTATCGTTGCTGTATTTCCAGATGATTTTTTTCTCAGCGATGCTGACACAGTTGAATCCTCCGTCATAGTCACCAACGTATGAAAGTCCGTTTGATACGGGCGCGGATCCGGGAACATAGGTGGCCACATCGATTTTGGCAGTTGCGAGTCCCGTAGCAATATCAACGATATGCAAAAACCCGTCGCAGCCGCCGAAAATGGCTGTTCCGTTCACACAGGCGGCCGCTCCGTTGATGAAATTGTCGGATTCATATTTCCACAATCCCTTGCCGGTTGCAGCATCCACACAATGCAGGTTATAGTCGTAACTACCTACCAATATGCGTGTTGAATTGCCTGATTTCCACCAGTTGGCCGATCCGCTGATCTGGCCTTCAGTTATATACTTCCATTTCTCTTTGCCATCAGCCAGGTTAAGTGCGTACAAAACGCCCGTAAGATTTCCCACATAAACCGTATTATCCAGTATCAGTGCCGGAGCCTCAATGCCATTTCCGGTGTCGACTTTCCAGAGGAGTTTTCCTTTCAGGTCAAGCGCATAAACAAACCCATCCATGCACCCAACAACAACAATACCGCCGCAAACCACCGGTGATGCCTTGATCTCATCACCTGCCTTGAACTTCCAAAGCAGTTGGATTTTTTCAGGCAGGCTCTCGTTCACTACCCCGGTCAGTGCCTGATTCCCCCTCGCTTCTCCTTTTTGTGAAGTTGTCATCCCTGCGAACGCGGGGACCTTTTCGCATTGCACATAAGCTATTGAGAGGAAAATAACAATGCACAGCAACAAACTTTTCACCTCGTCCCTCCTTTCATAGCCAATGCCCCTGTAGGACACGCATTTGCTGCTTCTTCGGCTGTATGGGTTAAACCTTCACGGATCGTCTGGCTAAATGGAACCCCGATCACCACATCGAATCCGCGACCGATAAAGGTGAGCCCGTACTCCTCCTGATGCTTGGCAGTGAGCCTTACGCAGATGCCGCATTTTATGCATTTCTGCGGTTCATAAACCACGGTGTCATGCTGGAATTGCTTGGTTACAGGCTTACGTACAGGTCCCTGAAACCGCTTCTGATCGGCATTATATTCTTGTGAATAGATCCGCAACAAACAGCTGTCCGGCTTCCTGCATTCGCAATGCAGGCATCTGGCGGCTTCTGCAATAACCTCCCCGACGGTCATTCCTTTAGTGAATCCGAGGGCCGGTTCGATCC
>JAPLDV010000253.1 GCA_026391235.1 Bacteroidia bacterium
ACACAGGTAACCTCTTCGGTTTTGAGGCTTTTTTTCGTGGCGATCAGGCGGATAGCTTCTATGGCCCGTTGATATCTATCCGGATTATTCCTCAACCAGTTGTGCTGGGTTGCAAGGCCATCCAGACTCACCGTGATGGCTCCGAGGCCGGCATTGACCAGTTCGTCAAGGCGGCCGGGTGTCAGCAGGTATCCATTGGTAACCAGGCTCCAGCGGAATCCCTGTGAACGTAATTTCCTGCCGGCATATGCCAGATCGCTGCGGAGCAATGGCTCTCCGCCGGTCATGACAACAGTGATCTCGGCAGGGTTCTGGTCCTTGCTGATCATTTCGGTAACGTGAAGAAAGTCTTCGACCGGCATGTCAGGTACACCTGGTTTGACTGCACAATCGGAACCGCAATGCAGGCACGACAGGTTGCAGCGTAACGTGCATTCCCAGAAAAGGTAACGGAGTGGATGCAAAATCGATTCATTCTTCCTGAACCTGCGGAAAAGTTCAAGAAGAAACCGTTAAGGTGATTTTGTACTCAGGCATTCTTTCACAATAAATGGCGAATTTTCCGTCGGCACCAGTCACAGTGTACTGGCCTGATTGATTGACCAGTACTTTTATCCCTGTTATTGAAGTCAGTGTTTGAGCTGAACTGACTTTTCCATTAATGAGTACATCCTGCCCGAAATCCTGGGGAGTGCCATAACAGGCCTGAAAGGCAAACATAATCCCCGATAAACTGAAAACCCCGAATATGGTACGAAAGAGTTTCCTCCTGATCAGGTACCGGTTTTGATTAAGCGTCTTCATAAGGTTTTAATTTTAAAGTTGTTATCCTATCGTATTTTTATAGCCTCATCGGGCCAGGGAACAGGCTTTCCGGTTGCCCGGATAACTGGCATTTGAGCATTTTTTGATCGCAGTTCCTCGCCGAGTTTTTGAGCCAATCTCAGGGCAAAATCCGCTTTATCCGCAAAAAGATTCCGGCTTTCCCCTATGTCCAGAGTGATATTGAAAAGTTCAAAGCTCTGATCGGCATGATAATAGATCAGTTTATAATCGCCCCAGCGGATCGTGCTGCTGGCCCCGATCCCCGGGCCTGTCGGCCCCCACCAGTTTGGGAAGTGCCAGATCAGAGGCCGTGATTTGGGGAGGCCGGACGCAGGGCGGGAGGGCGCTAAGGCCCTCCCGTACAAGCGCTCTTCTTTGGACGTTAATATCCGGCAAAAACTTTCCCCGTCAATCGTCTGAACGGCCCTGAATTCTTTGATTCCGGCCATCTCCAGAACGGTCGGGAAGAAATCTTCAATGATCACAGGCTGATCGGTAATTGTCTCTGCATGTGTGACTCCCGGCCACTTAACAAGCATCGGCTCGCGGATACCCCCTTCATAAGCCGATCCTTTGCCGCTGGCCAGCGGACGATTATGCGAATTTGGTTTGCCCCCCCGGGCTGAAACACTCAGACCACCATTATCGGACATGAAAATGATTATCGTGTTTTGATCGAGCCGGTTCTTTTCCAGGTAATCCATCAGATCACCCAAACTTTTATCCATCGATTCCACCATGGAAGCATACCTGATTTCCGGTTCGGGCAATCCGGTTCCTTCATATTTGCCGGCAAAACGGGTATCCCTCTCCAGCGGGGCATGCACCGCATAATGAGCCATGTAGAGAAAGAAAGGTTTGCCGGTGGTTCGGGCACTGTCCATTGCCAGCATGGCTTCCAGCGTGAGGGCTTCGGTGAGGTTGACATCCTTGCCATGATATTTCGATAATCCGGGAACGCCCCCGATGTTACCCGGGGAGGCATTTTCATCATAACCGAAGTTTTTGAGCCCCTGGTAGGATTGCGGCGCTCCGGCTGCATGACCCGCTATGTTGACATTAAATCCGAGATTCAGAGGATTGGCACCTGGAGTCCCGATAGCCCCAAAGTGGGCTTTGCCGCAATGAATGGTGAAATAGCCATGATCCTGCAGAATCCGGGGAAGGGGCGTGGCATAAACTGTCCGCAGAGTCAAAGGATCCTGTGAAACCCCGCCAACATTCCAATCGGGAAGATCAAGGGTGGGGTGCTTCGACTCCTGGCTGCCATCCGGTTGCAACGTCCAGTTGGTAACCCGGTGCCGTGCGGCATTCATCCCTGTCAGCAGGCTTATACGGCTGGGCGATGATACCGTGCACGCATAAGCCTGGGTAAATTTGATGCCCTGTTTGGCGAGCCGTTCCATGTTGGGCGTTCGGTAACGTTCATTAAACGGGGTTCTCTGAGTCCAGAAAGGGACTGAAGTGTCCTGCCAGCCCATGTCATCTACCAGGAATAAAATGATGTTGGGCTGCTTAGGTTTCGGGGATCCACCCGGAACCAACAGTCCGGGTATCAAAAGGGTAAGAGATAATACCAATTTCATTAAGCCTTTTAAAGAGGCTTAATTTAAGGAATTTGTAAACACTATCCAAAGAGTCGCAAAGATCATCACGGAGAAACACAGAGATTTTTCTCCGTGGACCTTCGTGCTCCCGGTGTATCCGTGGTTTTTGTTTTATCTGGTCAGTCGCCTGCACCCAATGTGCCAGGAACATTGGCGTAGAAAAACCTCCTGAATTGCTCGTGGTTCTTCTTCTTTCTTGCCCGTAACGGTTCGGATTTGTTCAGGAGAAATAATTTAATAATATCAAGAAAAAGGGAATTGAAAATTCGCGAAAGAAAGGTACTCTTTTTTGCCAGCATCCGGTAATAATCTTCCAGTGAATCCTGCTGGAAGTGAAGAATTTCCTCGAGCAGCTGCGCATCTGCATAATTTCCGCAATGAAAATTTTTCTGAGCAAAAGCTTTTTCCGGCAAATCCAGTTTTTGTAGCCCCATGACCCGGAATACCTCTGTTAAAAACTCCCGGTAAGTTGCCCGGCATTTCTCTCCGCCCGAAAAATTGAAGGTTTTTCCTTTGATCTCCGCCTGATGATAAATGGCCTCAACAAGGGCAAACCCGGTATCGCGCGCTGTTGCGATCTCCAGACTTGTATCCAGTGGCATGTGGAAAAAGAGGGGATTTAACCTGGTTTGCGGACCCATAATGGCTGATAACCGGAAAA
>JAPLDV010000926.1 GCA_026391235.1 Bacteroidia bacterium
TCCGACACTCGGTTGATATATCTGATCAGTATCGGTTCAACAGCAGCTTCACGGGAAAGCGCCACCATCTGTCGTTCTGCCCTTCTGCAAACCGTTCTTGCGATGTGGCAGGAGGCGACAGACGGATGCCCGGCAGGCAGAATAAAGTTTGTCAGCGGCGTAATCTGATCCAGAAGCATATCCATAGCCTGCTCAAGATCAGTAATGTCATCCTGGTATAAATGAGGGAGCTTTGACAACAAATCCTGATTATCCACCGCAAGGTTGGAAGAAACCACAAATACGCGGTTTTGAATTTTCGTGAGCCTGGTCTTTTCGCCAATATCAGTGATAGTAGCCTGTATCAGACCTAAATGTGAATTTAATTCATCAACGGTGCCATATGCCTCTAACCTGGGATGATCCTTTTGCACCCTGGTTCCACTGGAAAGTGAGGTTTCGCCATTATCACCTGTTCGGGTATATACTCTCATGATCAACTTTTTTAATCCATTAATAATCAACAATAACCTTTGAAAATCCAATAAAAAGGATCAGAACAGCTCTATTTTTCATCTTTCCTTTCCTGGATGTTTATCAATACCGGACGCCCCTTCCTGAAATTTTGAACGAGACAGGTAATGGATTCCGGATTGTATAAATCCAGCTCTGTTTGCCAGGCATGTGGTTTAACTTTAATTTCCTGGCCAAACAGGTCGGTAACGGTGATGACAGCTTCAATCCTGCCGAACAGATCTACGCTTTTTTGTAACCCTTGATATTTAAAGGAATAACTTTCACCTATCTTATATAAAGGATGAATAGGTTCGATAAGACATTCACCATTGGGTTTATAGTTAACAACCATGGCATCAAGGCTTTGTCCAGGCTTAAAGCCATAATTTACATAATTTAAAACCGGCAACCGGTGAAAATTTCCGATTGTATCCTTCAAATAGTAGAATTCTTCGTTTTCAAAGGTTTTGATATCCACTAACATAAACGAGTAAATCAATCCTGCCTTGAGAGAGGTAAATCTGCTGGTCATTGCAGGCAATGATAGTATCAATTCCCCCTTTTTAATCCGATTCACGCGACAAGCCAGATAACTATACCCAGGTTCTATATCTTCGGATCTATCGATTGGACATGACCATTCAAGCCCGTGTAAATCTCTCACCCAGGCGATCAATTGGGTTTTTCCAAGGAAATTTTCCTGTTCAGCAAGCCTGAGAACAAGGAAATCATATCGTTCACAGATTTTGTAATAGGGATGGTCGGGCTCCAGGAAAACTTTACCAGAACAATTGATCTTATCGATAGTGCATAAAATGGTTTGGCCGACTTTCAGATGATAATTTTCATAATATTCCTCCGGCAAGAGATATTTTTTTTGGTCCGGACCCAACAGAATAAGGTTTACCTCATCGGTTCCGGGAAGCACCAGTTTATTTGTAATTACAAATGGGAATCGTTGGCCTTCTTTAAAGATTATTTCATCAGCCATATAGTACTTTCGTTCTTGCCGGCTGTAAAGATGCAAAATAATTGGATGATCAATTTCACTGTACGGCGAACTCTCAAAAATCAAGCGGGGCGTTCATCCTCAATTATTTTCATCGGGTGATTCAAACCTGAACCCACGGATCTTATAATCCTCGTTTTTATCGAAGTACAGCTGGATAAAGGCTTCCTTATTGTTGCGCAGCTGAATAACTTCAATATTCATCAATTGATTATCAGTGATCATTATTTGCCGGATTCTAACCGGACCCGAGCTTCTCTGCAAATCTCGCAGTTTCCTCACCAGGGTATCGTTTCCGAATTTTATGATCAGATGGCTGGCCAGGCAATTTTCGGTGAAGTCCTTAAAATCTTTTTCTGTTCCATTAGCAAGCAGGGTAAGGAATTTCCCCCCCAGATTACCCAACCTGTTATCAGGAAGGGAGTCCAGACATTGAGTAAGGCTGCCGGCTAGTCTGGGCTGATAATCCTTCCAGAAAATGCACTTGGCTATTTCATAGGAAATACTCTGGTTACCATCGCGGAACTTGTTTGAGAGTAGAATAATCGTCACTTTCTCATCAAGATATCGCATAAAATCTGAATAATACCGGCCGTTCCACCCATTATGTGCTATCACATTGGTTTGACGGGTGGTTTTTATTATCATCCAACCATAACCAGATGATTGGACATCATCAATAATAACAGTGTTTTTAGGATAATAGTACTTTTCCTTTGATTGCTCATCCAGAATCTCATTGCCAAGGAGAGCTTCATGCCAGGCATATAAATCATTCACTGTGCTTAGCATTCCTCCGCTGGCTCTGCGGTTCCACGACGGCCCGTCTTCGAGCCAGCCGGAATCCATGGGTCCGCCCCAATCATTGCAAAACCGGTATCCATTGGCAATGCTGGTTGCAGTCCAATCCGGCATCCGGTAACCGGTAAAGTGCATTCCTGCCGGTTTAAAGAGATTAGCCTGTAAAAAACTTTCATAGTCCTCTCCTGATATACTTTCAATTAAAAGTCCCAGTAAGTTATATCCGGCATGTGAATAATGATAGCCTGATCCCGGGGGACTGACCAATGGGGTTTCATTGATCCTGGTTAACAAACCATCCTTTGTAATCACTTCGGCATCAGAACCTATATCCCTGGGGAGACCGGCAGAATGAGTTAAAAGCTGATGGAACGTAATCATTGCTTTATCAGGTGCCAGAGCGGGTAAATACTTACCAATGCTATCATTCACTGATAATTTTCCCTGCATCTCAAGCTTAAGGATTGCAGCACCGGTAAATTGCTTGGTTATTGAACCGATGTCAAAAGCAGTTTGCGGAGAATTCGGAATGAGTTGTTCCTCATTAGCATAGCCAAATGAGCGGATCATCGGCTCGTTCCCAGGGATTTTAACTAAAACGACTCCATTGAATCCGTTCTCTCCTTCCCAGTCAAGATACCGGCTGATGGATTGAAGAATAGAATCCTGCGGCGGCGGCAAAGGCTTATTCACCTGGCTGCAATTATTAAACAGCAAAGCAAGGAATAAAGGCAATAAAGCAAATATGATTAAGCGCTTCAATTTCACGCCATAAAAATAGTCTGATGCTATTTATCAGAGGGTATAAAAGAATAAGAAAAAACTTAAAAGATGTTAAACAGTCTGATTGTTCCCCTGGATGGCTTTCAGTATCTGAGGCAATAATCCGGGTCCTTCATATACAAATCCGGTATACAATTGAACCAGTTTTGCACCGGCATTGATTTTTTCGACTGCATCTCCTGGGGTCATGATTCCACCGGAACCAATAATGGGATATTCAGGGCCAAGGTTATTATGCAGATATTCAATTATCTCTGTAGATATCTCCGCAAGTGGTTTTCCGCTTAACCCACCGGGACCGAAACCTGAGATCTCTTTATCTGAATAATCCAACCCTGTCCTTCTAATACTGGTATTGGTAGCAACCAATCCATCAATTCCAGTTTCTCTTACAACCTCAATGACTTCATCGAGCTGAATAAACGACAGGTCAGGAGAAATTTTAAGCAAAACCGGCCGTTTTTCAGGCATGCCG
>JAPLDV010000839.1 GCA_026391235.1 Bacteroidia bacterium
TGTTTTAACAGGGGAAAAGAACAAGCAAGTGCATCTTTATGAAATCTTTCTTATCATTTGATAACTTATTGACAAAATATTATCATTTGATTATAATGAACGAAGAATAAGGCCGATGATTAAGAAGTTAGAAAAAAGACAACAGGTTAGGGACTTTCTTTATTCCATTAAGGAAACAATCGCCGATCCAGTTGCCGAACCGGGATGGGTCTTAGTAAAACGTCAGGAGAACATGGAGTGCATTTCACAGCTTGGATTCAAATCTCAAGATGTAAAGGAAGTGCTGCTCAGCTTATCAGTTGAAGATTATTGCGAAGGCCCTTGCCAAGATAGAGATCAGAAAGGTGAAGTCTGGATATTCGGAAAAGAAATCGAGAACAAGTCTGTTTATATCAAACTGAAACTAGCCTCTTTCGACAAGCTAAAGATTGTAAGAATCATATCGTTTCACTTTAGCGAGCATCCATTAGAGCCTTTATTCAAAGAAGCATAAGGAGAGGGAGAGTATGAAGGCGAAGGATAGTGCGCATAGTCTGTGCACGAATTGCGAGAAGCAAACTGAATTCGAACAAATAGTTAAGAAGGAGACATTAAACGTAAGAAAAGAACCTATAACTGTAAATGTCGAATACATGAAATGCAAGGAATGCGGAGATACTATTCTAAATCCCGCGGCAAACCATGACCCTTTTGACCTTGCATATATAGAATATCGCAAGAAACATTCTCTGCTTCAACCTGGAGAAATAGTTGGATGGAGGAAAGCGCACCATCTTACTCAAAGTGAATTTGCTAAGCTTCTTGGGATAGGCATAGCTACTATCAACCGCTATGAGAACGGCGCTCTTCAAAATGATTCTCACGAAAAGCTCTTGCGATTATCTATGGACCCGACCAATTTGCTAAGGTTGATAGAGAAATCCGAAGGCATATTCTCCGATGCCAAGAAAAACAAGCTCATTGAGAAATTGAGAAAATCCGGTGAGATAGCAAATTCCCTGGATGAAACTATCATAAATACTTTTAGCAGCACTGAAAAAAATAGCCTTAACGGGTTCAGCAAGCTCGACCTGGCGAAGATCTATAACGCAGTTCTATTCTTTACAAAAGATGGTATATCAAAAAGCAAACTCAATAAATTGCTTTTCTATACCGATTTTAAGTACTTCAAGGAATTTACACTCTCCATTACCGGTCTGCAATATGCCCATCTACCATTTGGCCCGGTACCTGATAACTACGATATGTTCTATGCTGCAATGGCATCTAAAGGACTGGTTGAGTTTAGTGAGGTATCCTGTTCCAACGGATACGTCGGTGAACTGATTACAGCGGTGAAAGCGCCCGATCTGAATCTATTCTCGCCAAGTGAATTGCGTATCATGGCTTCTGTTTCAGAATATTTTAAGAAATTCACAGCAGCGCAAATACAAGATTTCTCACATAAGGAAAAGGGCTATCAGAAAACCAGCGACGGTGAAATCATTTCGTACGAATTTGCAAAGGAGCTGAATTACTAGTTCGCCGACCGGTGCGGTCTGCCGCGCGCGATGGGGATGATAGGCGGCAGCTGCGAGCTGTGTGAAACATGCAAGGCCGTAACAAAGGAGCCCTGCCCGTATCCGGCCAAGGCCAGGATGTCCCTGGAATCCATAGCCATAGATGTGATGGCATTGCTCAAGCACCTGGGACTGGAGAGCGAGTTCAGGACGGACAGGATCAAGTGGACGGGGTGTGTACAGTTTTAATACGGAACGCACTTTTGTTGACATT
>JAPLDV010000354.1 GCA_026391235.1 Bacteroidia bacterium
AGGTGGCACCTGCGCACATGACACAGGGTTCCAAAGTCACATATAAAGTGCAAACATCCAGGTATTTACTGTTTAGGGTGTTGGATGCTGCCGTAAGGGCCTGCATTTCGGCATGTGCTGTTACGTCATGAAGGGTTTCGGTGAGATTATGAGCCCGGGCAACAATCCTGGTACCGGAAACGACTATTGCTCCCACCGGAATCTCGTCACGGTCGGCAGCTTTTCTTGCTTCGGCGAGGGCTTGGTGCATGAAGTAGGTGTCATCCATGTTGTCTGTTGTCGGTTATCGGTTATCGGTTTGACTCAGTGCAGCGTCGAGGGGTCCCCGCCTTCAAGGGGATGACAGTTCTCTTGGGTCACTGTCACTGGAGCCTGCCCCTTGAAGGCGGGGGTCACTTGTCACTATCCTGATTCCGAGTTCTTTCAGCTGTTCATCATCGATAATACTTGGACTATCCTGCATGATGTCGCGCCCCTGGTTATTTTTCGGGAAGGCTATAACGTCGCGGATTGAGGTGAGGCCGGCGAAGAGCGATACCCAACGGTCGAAACCGAAGGCGATACCTCCATGCGGTGGGGCACCGTATTTAAAAGCGTTCATCAGGAAGCCGAAACGATATTGTGCCTGCTCGTCGGTAAATCCGAGCACTTCAAACATTCTCTTCTGTAGTCCGGAATCGTGGATACGAATCGATCCGCCGCCGATCTCGATGCCGTTAATAACCAGGTCGTATGCGTTTGCGTGCACTTTACCCGGGTCAATATCCAGAATCGGAATATCTTCCGGTTTAGGGGCAGTGAACGGATGGTGCATGGCATAAAAACGCCTGGTTTCCTCATCCCATTCCACCAGCGGAAAGTCGATCACCCAGAGAGGCACGAACATGTTTTTATCCATCAGGTTAAGCTGACGGCCCATCTCGAGGCGCAGTTCGCCCAGAGCTTTAAGTGTCTTGTCGCGCTTTCCGGCCAGGATCAGCAGGAGGTCGCCGGTTTTGGCACCGGTAACCTCTGCCCATCCTTGAAGTGCGGCTGCATCGAAGAACCTATCAACCGATGACTTAATCGTGCCGTCGGGATTATATTTTACATAGATCAGACCCTTTGCTCCGATCTGGGGCTTTTTCACAAATTCGGTTAGCTCATCTGTCTGTTTTCTGGAAAACTCAGCACAGCCTGTTGCCACGATTCCTCCAATATATTCGGCTTCATCGAAGACCGGAAAACCGTGAAGCGTGACGCGTGATGCGTGATGCGGAAGAGGCGTTTCGTCTTCGGCGTTTCGCGTTTCGCGTTTCGCGTCAGGCGCCCCGATTTCGGTAATTTTCATTCCGAAACGCAGGTCCGGCTTATCCGACCCGTACTCGGCCATCGCCTGCTCGTAAGGCAACCGGAGGAACGGAGCCTCAAACTCAACCTGGAGGACCTCCCTGAACAAGTGTTTGGCGAGTCCTTCAAAGGTGTTGAGGATATCATCCTGTTCAACAAAAGCCATTTCGCAATCAATCTGTGTAAATTCCGGCTGCCGGTCGGCACGAAGGTCTTCATCCCGGAAACATTTGACGATCTGCATATAGCGATCAAATCCCGATACCATCAGGAGTTGCTTGAACATCTGGGGTGATTGGGGTAGGGCATAGAACTGTCCGGGGTTCATCCGGCTGGGAACAACAAAGTCGCGGGCACCTTCGGGAGTGGACTTGATCATCACGGGGGTTTCCACTTCGATGAATCCCTGCAGGTCGAGATAGTGGCGAACGGATTGTGCCATCCGGTGACGGAGCATCAGGTTCCGCTGAAGGGGTGCACGCCGCATGTCGAGGTACCGATATTTCATGCGCAATTCATCACCGCCATCGGAATTCTCTTCAATCGTAAACGGAGGTGTCCCGGCAGGATTTAATATAAGGAGTGAGTCGACATGGATTTCCACATCCCCGGTTGGCATATTCGGATTTTTGTTGCTTCGTTCAGCAACCAATCCGGTGGCACGGATAACAAACTCACGTCCGAGTTCCATGGCCAGTCTGCATAGATCAGCGTTGGTTTCCATATTAAAAACCAATTGGGTGATTCCGTACCTGTCGCGCAGGTCAACAAAGGTCATTCCGCCAAAATTGCGTGTTTTCTGGACCCAGCCCGCCAGGGTTATCACTTTGCCGGCATCGCTGATCCTGAGTTCGCCGCAGGTGTGTGTTCTGTACATCTATGAGTAATATTTCAGGGGGCAAAGTTAGGAAAAATCGTGAATCGTGAATCGTGGCGCGTGACGCGGAAGATCGTTGAGACGCATAATTGCGCATTGAGCCTTAAATAAGCTTACCCTTCAGAGTTGCCCCGGTGCAATCAGTCACAAGAACCCGGACTATATCTCCGGGTTTATTGCTTTCTTTAGGGAAAACGATCACCTTGTTCTGGGGATTCCGGCCAAACAGTTGACTTTTTGATTTCTTTGATGTTCCCTCGGCCAGGACATCAAAGGTTTTTCCAATATCTGCACGGTTGCCGGCAAGTCCGATTTCTCCCTGAAGACGAATAATTTCCTGCAGCCTGACAGATTTTACGTCTTCTCCTACATCATCCGGAAGGTGATCCGCAGCATAGGTTCCGGGCCGTTCGGAATACTTGAACATAAAGGCAAAATCAAACCCGACCTCTTTCATGAGTGACAGAGTATACTGGTGATCCTCATCTGTTTCCGATGAAAATCCGCAGAAAACATCAGTGGTAATCCCGCAATCAGGGATGATATCCCGGATGGCCCGGATACGGTTAAGATACCAGTTGCGGTCGTATTTGCGGTTCATCAGTTTAAGGATACGGTTGCTGCCCGACTGAACAGGCAGATGAATGTGCCTGCAGATGTTTGCATTGCGGGCAATCACCCTTAGAGTTTCATCCGACATGTCTTTCGGGTGGGAGGTGGTAAAACGGATTCGCATGCCGGGAACGGTTTGTGCCACTTGCTCCAGTAATTTTGGGAAATCCCAGCTGTTGGTTATCGGTTGTTGGTTATCGGTTATCGGTTGGAAGGAATAGGAATTAACGTTCTGGCCTAATAGTGTTAATTCTTTATATCCCCTGAATTCCAAGTCTTTGGCTTCGGCTAAGATATCGTGGGGATCGCGGCTCCGTTCGCGGCCGCGGGTATAGGGAACAATGCAGTACGTGCAGAAATTATTGCAGCCGCGGGTAATTGACACAAATCCGGATATCCCATTGCTCACCAAACGGGTAGGGCAGATACCGGCATAGGTTTCTTCAGTGCTCAGGTCTACATCAATCGCCTTCCCGACTGATGATGATTTTGCAAGCAAATCGGGCAGGGTACGATACGAGTCGGGCCCGGCAACCAGGTTAACGCCATGTTCGGTGATCAGATTTTCCTTCACCCTTTCGGCCATGCAGCCAAGAACACCAAGAATAACATGCGGATTGGCTTTACGCAACTGGCGGAACACGGCCAGCCTTCCATAAACCCGAGTTTCTGCATTTTCACGAACCGAACAGGTGTTCACCAGCACTACATCGGCAGTATGCATGTCGTCAACAGTTTCATATCCGCTTTTGACCAGGATGGATGCAACCGTTTCACTGTCGGCCACATTCATTTGGCATCCATAGGTTTCTATATATACTTTGGGCACTCTCGTCAGTGTTTTGACCGGCTGCAAAGATATAGGATAAATTAGTACATTTGGGGCGTTTTAACTCGATCAGCAAATTCGGGAATAGATGAAATTGTCGGGATTTATATTACTGATTATCTTGATTTTGCCAATTTCTCTATTTGCACAGGAAGAGAAAGGAAATGTGGCTGTTACCGACTCAGCCAACCTGATCATCAACCGGCTCGAATCGGGGACGAGTGAGGGCAAGGTTAAGGTGATACAGGATCCGCGCCTCACCAGCATCCTTCGCAAACATTTCGAATTCAATAAATCCAGCGGCGTTCCGGGATATAGAATCCTGATTTATAAGGGCCGCGAAATGTCGCGGGCCAATCAGCTTAAAGCAGAATTTGAAGAGGCTTTCAGTCAGCTTGCCCTGCGGGTGAGTGTGGAATATAATGAACCTGATTTTTCGACCCTGGTTGGCACATTCCGAACAAAAGAGGATGCCTACCGTTATAAACAGATGCTGATTG
>JAPLDV010000753.1 GCA_026391235.1 Bacteroidia bacterium
GTATTTTTCTGATTGTTGACGAGAAAGATTCCTGGAGCTATAATGATGGTGTTATCCGGTCGCTCATCATTTATAATCAGTTTAATACACGGGATTCAACAATTTGCGAACAAACCCTGGTCCCCATCCGGAACAACTCCCGAACCCTTATGAGCGTGGTCCGGCCAATCCGGTTTAATCGTATCAGGATTCAGGAGGTTCCAAGGATGTATGCAAAACCCGGAGATTATGTTTCTCTTCAAATGGAAGTTACCGGTGCTGCAAGCCCCTATGTTTGGGAACTGGTGCCGGATTATCAGATCAGCTTTCTCAAAACGCCGGTGCCCGACTGGGGGGGCACACTTCTATACAACGGTCAAATCGGCAATCCTGTGAGCCGTGTGGACCTTCCTTTCAAATTCCGGTTTTTCGGTAATGAATACGATCATTTTTCCGTTACCGAGGATGTGGAAATTCTGTTCGATCAGGAGGAGCGGGAGTATCCTTATGCGATTAATCCCGACCTGGTATTCCGGTCGATAAAAAAGATCAATGGTTTTGGCACCGACCTTGATTATTACATGAATGATAATTCGATATGCTGGTATGGCACTGATACGCTGATGGCAATAACCTGGAAGGCGATTGCACCATCGCCGGAGGGAGGCGTTCCGGTAAAAATCGTGTGCGAAATCCATCCGGATGGCCGGATCCGATACATCTATGATAAACCGGAGATATTATTCCCTGCCGGTACAATCGCAGATATTGGCGTTTCCAATGGTGATGGCAAACTATTCAAACGAACTTCAACATTTAATCCCGATCGGTCAGATGGTGCCAACTGCTTGTCCATCAGTCCGTATCTTTATCCAAAAGTAACTAAGTTCGAAAAAACCGGTTGGTTGTTTTGCCGTCCGGATAGCCCTAATACCCTCTATGAAATTAAAGTACGCGTGGTGGATAAAAATAACCGCATATCATACACAACGATTCAGATTTCCACCCGGGATCTGACTTCAGCCCGGTTACTTTCGGAAAGTTTTCCGAATCCTTTTAATGTGGAAACCCATTTCCGAATCATTGTTCCGGAAAAATCACCTGTGCTGGCTGAAATTTTCGATCTGCGTGCGACCGCACCGAATCCCGCAAGCTGATCAAATCGAAATAATCACTATTCGCGAATAATCTTAAGAAATTGTTAGGGAGCTTGGATAAGCTTTTTTTTATGTCTAACTTTCTAAACATAAATTTCCCAATGCATTATCAATTTATAAAGCCACAGCAATTCGGAAGGGTAGGATTGATCACCCTTTCAAGACCTGCTTCCCTGAACGCGTTGAATTCGGTATTCTTTTCCGAACTAATTGATTATCTTGATTATATTGTGACGGATGAGCCTTTTAACGTCCTTGTTATTACCGGCGAAGGCAAGGCTTTTGCAGCCGGTGCAGATATTTCGGAGTTGGTTGGACTGGATGCTGATGGTGCACGGCGATTTTCAGAGAGGGGACAGCAAACCTTCCTGATGCTGGAAGATCTGCCGATTCCGGTAATTGCCGCAGTGAATGGCTATGCTCTCGGAGGTGGCTGTGAGTTAAGCATGGCCTGCGATATCAGGCTGGCTTCCGTTAATGCCACATTCGGGCAGCCGGAGGTAAACCTTGGATTGGTACCCGGTTATGCCGGAACTCAGCGGCTCTCGCGTTTAATTGGTTTGGGAGGAGCATTGAAATGGATACTCTCAGGATTAAACATGGATGCCAGGGAGGCCTATCGCATCGGATTGGTTCAGGAACTTTCGGAACCCGACAAGCTGATCGATGATGCTCTGACGTTAGCCAGGCGCATTGCCAGCCGGGGACCCAAAGCCGTTCGCTCGGCTAAAATGCTTCTTCGAAAGGGAATTGACATGAATTTCAAGAAAGCCCTTGATATGGAGAAGGACCATTTTGCTGAACTATTTAATGATGAAGGAATTGAGGGCATGAAGGCTTTCATGGAGAAACGAAAACCTTCATGGGAAAACGAAAAGTAAATGGGTTCCGGTCAGGCCGGGTAATAATCCTCTGCGGTGATCTCGCCATTAAGAATGTAATATCCATTTAGTGCCAGATTTTCAACATCATCCTCGTTGGGATACGAGTGCACGGGAGCGATCTTACGGATCCTCATTTGCAACTCTTCCATGAATATGCTGCTGTTCACCATTCCGCCCGTAAGCAGAATAGCATCCACATCTGCAGCCAGCACGGCGTACATCGCACCGATGGTTTTGGCTACCTGGTAGGCCATGGCTTTCAGAAAAAAAGCTGCCATCTCATTGCCACTCATGGCCATATGGTCGGCCGAATAGCCATCATGAACTCCTAAATAGGCAAATAGCCCCCCGTCAATTGTAATCATTGAGTTCAATTGATCTTTGGTGTACTTTCCGCTATAGCAGAGATTGATCAGATCGCCGATCGGCACCGATCCTGTGCGCGAAGGGGAAAATGGTCCGTCACCATCCAAACCCTGGTTGGCATCGATAACCCGGCCTTTCCGGTGTGCACCAACGGTAATGCCATTACCCATCTGGGCAACAATCAAGTTTAGTTCTTCGTATTTTTTCTGTACGGTTTTAGCGTATTTCCTGGCAACAGCTTTCTGCTCAAGAGCGTGAAAAACAGATCTGCGTTTGAATTCCGGATGACCGGAAACTCTTGCAATCTCCTCAAATTCATCTACAACAACCGGATCAGCTACATAAGCCGATGAACCGGGAATCTGCCGGGATAACTCATCGGCAATCAGTCCACCAAGATTAACTACGTCCTCTCCTGAAAATCCGGCTTTTAAATCCTTGATCATAACATCATTAACCCGGTAAACACCAGCGTGCACCGGTCGAACCAGGCCGCCGCGGCTGATTATTATTCTAATATCACCGATGGGTAATCCGTTGGTCATCAGTTCCTTAATGATTTGATTTGCCCTATAGGAGGTTTCATCAGCATACCTTTTGAATGCTTTCCGGTCGGTTTCGGGATGCACTATTTTCTTCAGAAAAACAAGCTGCTGGTTACGGAACAATCCGATGTTGGTAAAGGGAACCCTGGGGTTAATGGCCAGGATAAGGTTCCCCGGGAAGGCGTTGTATGCATCCATAAATGTTAATTATTGCGGCGTGAAAATATAAAAAAATCGAACCCATACGGTTAAATTCATTAATATTGGAACCATGAAAAAGTTAGATTTCGTTCGGTTTACCTTAGTTGCCTTGTGCTCGCTTACCGTGATTCCCTCACAATCCCAACAACTTGATGAAAGTGATGTGATCAGGAAATTTTTTGATGAGGCCCTTACCAGTTACGAAGCGTTTCATAACCTGGAGTGGTTGTGCAAAAATACGGCAGGACGGATTTGTGGTACACCGGAAGCCGCTGAAGCCATTGAATTTACCCGGCAAGTGATGAGTAAAATGAAGCTTGATTCAGTCTGGCTGCAGCCCATCATGGTAAAAAGCTGGGACCGCGGTGAAAAGGAGGAGGCGCGAATCGTTTCTGAAAAGTTCGGAACAATCAGTGTTCCATCGTGCGCATTGGGCTGGTCGGTTGGTACGGGTAGCCCGGGATTATCCGCCGGAATTGTTGAGGTAAAAAGCCTGGATGAACTGAAAAGCAGATCAAGAAAAGATATCGAGGGCAGAATTGTTTTCTTTAACCAACCGATGAAACAAACTAATACTGCCACTTTTTCATCTTACGGCGGGGCCGTTTGGCAAAGGGCCAACGGACCGGTTGAAGCAGGAAAGCTCGGTGCTGTTGGCTGCGTGGTCCGGTCGATGAGTATCGAAATCGACGATTTTCCGCATACCGGCATTACCCGCTATGACGATGATGTAAAACCGATAC
>JAPLDV010000011.1 GCA_026391235.1 Bacteroidia bacterium
GAAATATCCCGGGTACTGATCGGTCAGGATTGGGAGAGCTGGGCTGATGCGGATCTGCTCGACTTCATCTGCCCTATGCTCTATACAAACAACCTCGCGCTGTTCCGTGAATATACCGCCCACGCTCTGAAAATTGCAGGGAAAGGGTACCAGGTTTATCCGGGTATCGGAGTGGTAACATCGCACAACAAGATCACTAAAGACTTATTGATCAATGAGGTACGTATTGCCCGGGAAGAGGGTGCCGGAGGGGTAGTCTTCTTTTCTGGAAATTCATTCAGCCAGGAGATGAGGGATACCCTCCGGGCGACTGTTTTAAAACGATAGTGTTGATTATCCTGGAAGAAAAATCCCAAATCACAAAAAGCAAATCACAAACAAGTTCCAAAAATCAAAACTCAAACTCCAAACTTCTCCATGCTACACCGCCTCCTTTTCTGTCATCCCGGAAGGCCGGGACCCCATTGCCATCCGCGAATCCTGGCAGGTGCACCTGTCATCCCGGCGAATGCCGGGACCCCGTTGCCAACAGCGAATCTTGGCAGGTGCACTTGTCATCCCCGCGAAGGCCGGGACCCCTCCACGCTGAACTGACTTAACCAGAAACCACATAATATGCCAACCACTGCCAGCCTCACCGCCCTCGCCCTCCAACACGGTGCCACCCGGTCCGCCATCATCAACGTATCCGATATCAAATTCTCTGAAAGCTTCCGCGACCTGTGCGAAATGAACTCCTGCGGAAAATACAAAACCAACTGGATGTGCCCGCCTGCAATGGGGCCTTATGAAGAATTGAAAAATCAGGTTCTGGCATTTGACAAGGGCCTGGTGATCCAAACGGTTTATCAACTGGAGGATTCATTTGATTTTGAGGGGATGATGAACGCGGTAAATATTCATGATGAAGTTTTCCGGCGAATTTATCGTGAAGTAAGAAGGATCCGGCCCGATTGTCCAATCCTGCCGCTGAATGCCGGTGTATGCCGGTTTTGTGAGTCATGCACCTATCCCGATAAGGATTGCCTCTATCCTGATGAGGCCCTGGCATCGGTCGAGGCATACGGCATCGATGTGACAGCCCTCGTCACCGCATGTGGAATACCGTATAATAATGGTGTGGCTTCCGTTTCTTATGTAGGTATGATTTTATTTATTTAGAGAACTTGTCATCCCGGCGAAGGGCCTGCCCTCGCGAAGGCGGGGGCCGGGATCGTGTCGCAAAACCGAAATGCCCTATAACATCATGATAAACAGTCCATTGCATAAGGTATTACTATTGAGCTTAATGCTCTTTGTTCCAACTGCCCTCACCGCCCAGCCCGAGCCTGCAACCTCCAAAAACCAGGTGGCCTCCTGGGAAGCCATGAAGTATGGCATGTTTATTCATTTCAACATGAATACTTATGCAGGAGCTGAGTATGATACCGGAAAGATGCCGCCGGAAGCTTTCAAACCTGATCAGTTGGATGTTGACCAATGGATTCGTACCGCCAGGGATGCCGGGATGAAATATGCCGTGCTCACTGCCAAACATACCGGTGGATTCTGCCTGTGGGACAGCAAGGTAACCTTTAAAGGCAAAGAATATGATTACGATATCGCTTCATCAGGATATAAAAAGGATATCGTTGCCTTGTTCATGGAGAGCTGCCGGAAATACAACATCAAGCCTGCTCTCTATTATTGTCTCTGGGATGATCATAACCAACCCATTTCCACTAAGGATGAGTATTTTCAGTTAACAAAGGATCATATTACCGAACTGGTAACCAATTATAAAGGACTTGCCGAGATATGGATCGATATCCCGGGGATATTGACCAAACCGCAGCGTACCGAATTGTATACCATCGCCAAAACCCATCAGCCCGATTGTTTGGTAACCTGCAACAATGGTTTTACCGACGGTTCTTCACTGTCGAATTTCCCGGCCGATATCACAAACGGCGAACGCACGTTGCCACCGGTAGCCGGACATAACCCTGTCCGTGAGGTAAATGGAAAGAAATACTATATCCCGATGGAAGTGTGCCAAACCATCAACCAGAACTGGTTCTGGATGCCCGGCGATGTAACCAAATCGGTACGAACGCTTTATTATTGGTACAATGAGACTACTAAACGCGGGGCCAACCTGCTGCTGGATGTGCCACCTGACCTTTCCGGAAGGATTCCGCAAAACCTGGTTGACCGGCTCATGGAACTGAAAAAAATCATCGATGCCCCGGATAAATTGCCGCCGCTCGAATCGCTTTCGGGATACAAACCGGTAAAGGCATCCAGCCTGATAGACAACCGCGTGGAGTATCTGCCTGAATATGCAGTAGATGAAGATCCCAACACCCGGTGGGTGCCCCAACTGAAAGATACCCTGCCGACACTCACCGTCGATCTTGGTGATTTCAAGCGCTTCAATACGGTCATCATCCAGGAACCTTATACTGCACATATCCAGGAATTTGAGATTCAATATTTGCAAGGAGATGAGTGGAAAGCCATCTTCAAGGGAAACGGAATCGGATCGAACTATTCCCGACAGTTTCCGGCGGTTGAGAGCCGGATGGTTCGCCTGGTGATCAGGAAGTTCATCACAAGTGAGAATCCCTTTAATGTGATCTCATTCCCTAACACGCCGCCACCTGAGGAGGGCGCTACCATTGCAGAGTTCCAGGTATTCAGTGCCGATATGGATGATGCGGATTACCTGAATTCCTTTCAAACCGGTCGCGAATATTTCTTTTTGCGAAGCGGCAAAGCCAAGTTAATCATCCAGGCTGATAAAACCGGAATGGGCCCGGCTTTTACATACATGCTTTTCGATGCGGAGAATCCCGCTCAAACCGGCAGCAAAAAGAACGCACTTAATTATATCCCGGGAACGAACTTTTCACACACGGCCCTCAAAGTTGTTTTGGGTACCGTTGAGTTTTCCGCTCTGGGCCATAATTCTGAAGCTAAGTGGATTACAAAGAATAACAGTCCGGCCGTTGAATTGTCATGGTGGGCCGGCGGAATCCGCGTTCAGGAAACCTTTGCACCTGCAGAACAACCGGGTAACTTCAGCCGAGCCATCGAGCTGACCAATTCCGATCTTGCCGGCAACGATACTATCCGGATTGCTGCTCTGAATGGACTGCCTGAATCCGATCCCATCCCGATCAAAAAAGGCCAGACGATTTTTCTCAACCGTGAAGTGCAAACTCCATCGATCCTCACGTCCTTAACTCCCTTAACTCCCTTAACTCCCTTAACGTCCCTCACGTCCCTCACCACCTCCGATTCCCTGGTTCAGTCCCTCTTCCGCAACGCCTCCTATGCCCTGCCCGGAATGGTATCAGCCAACGGACGGATGGATGCCGGCGTGTTTGAATACGGAAACCAGTGGGTGCGCGACGGGTCGAATGTGGCTATGGGGCTGATATACAGCGGAGCGTTCGAAAGTGCCAAAGGCTTGCTAACCTATATTTTATCTGATCTTGTTTCTGATGAAGGCACCACGGTGATTGCTGGTGGTTTTGACGAACCCGACCGGGAGGAGTTCGACCAGATGGGGGTGCTGATGAATTGTTTGAAACTTTATTATGATTGGACCGGCGAAAATTCCCTGCTTACCACCTGGCATAAAAAGATCATTGCCCTGGTTGAACGGCCACTGAATCCCGTTTTCCGCGATTCAACAGGGATGGTTCATAACAAGAGGGAATTCTGGGAACGCACTTTCAGCGATGCATACGAATTGGCATATCAAACGTATATGATTCAGGGATTGAGGGATGCAGCAGACCTTGCCGGGATTCTCGGAGTTCCTGAAAAGGCTGATTCCTGGAGAAAGCAGTCCGATGTTTTTCTGACCGCCATGCTTGATCATCCCACGCGATCGCTGGTTGATCAGGGAGCCCTCATCAAGCGCCGGAATGTGAATGGGGAAATTGCGGATCTGACAGTTGGCCGGCAAGTTTCCTATAAGAATGACGCACCGGTGCCGACCGAATACAGTCACCGGCTCAATCCGGATGCCACCTATGCCCTGCCAATCATGCTGGGTATCATTGATCCGCATTCCAGCCTGGCAAAAAAATCACTGGATAAGCTGGAAGCCATCTGGAACGCACGCTGGATCACGGGCGGATACGAGCGTTACCACTCCAGTTCACAGATCGACCAGCCGGGTCCGTGGACCTTCGGGACCGCCTTCATTGCCCGGGCTCAGCACGATGCAGGGCTCTTGGATCGCAGCCGCCGGTCACTCCAGTGGCTTTATAATATCCAGGGTGGCAATGCCGGCGCCTGGTTCGAAGAGATCCCGCTTAACCGAAGCCAGATCCCATGGTGCGGAATCGTTCCCTGGACATCGGCCGAGGTAACATCATTCGTGGTCAGGCACTGGCTGGGAGTAAGCGTATCAGGGGATTATGTGACCATTAAGCCCAACTTTTATCCCGGAACAAAAACAGTATCGGCTGATCTCCGGTTCCGGTCGGAGCGGCTGAAAATCACGATCGACCAGTCAGGTCGGAGAAGGATTGTAACGGTTAACGGACAATCGATAATCGTCAATAGATCAAGTGAATACAAAATATTTATTTCCAAATAGAATTCAATTTAATGGATAAAGAGCAATATCGACAGCCATCAGTAACCCCGGCCTTC